>NZ_JAUOSD010000020.1:0-63018 GCF_030548265.1 Marinovum sp. 2_MG-2023
CATCCACCGCACGCCATAACCACTGCTTCACGCCGTTGATCGGAACGACGACTTCGTCTAGATGCCATTTGTCTGCAACGGTGGGACGGTCACGCTTTATGCAATCGGCGAAATGCCGGCCAAATCGATTCACCCATTTGCGCACGGTTTCCCGGCTGACGGTTACACCGCGTTCAGCTAGCAGGTCCTCGACGTCCGCCGTGCTGAGCGCGAAGCGATGATAGACCCATACGGCATAAGCCACGACTTCACGGGGGAAACGGTAGCCCTTCAGGCGCGGCATCTCAGCTGGTATCCTCATGATAGAACGCTAGACGTACCAAGATGCGGCAGCAAGTTGGCAATGCCCCCGAAACGGATCAGGCGGCAGGCACTTCGAATTCGGCGTGCGTCGTTTTGAACGTCAGATATTCGTTGATCACCATCTGCCCGCCTTCGATGCCAACACCAGAGTGTTTGACGCCGCTGAAAGGCGCCTCGTAATGCGACAGCAGGAAATTGTTGATCCCCACCATGCCCGACTGCAACTCAGCCGAGATCCGCCGCGCAACCACTTCGGACCGGGTAAAGGCATAGGCCGCAAGACCGTATTGCGTGCTGTTGGCCCGCGTGATGGCATCCCCAAGATCGGAATAGGTGGTCAGTGACGCGACCGGACCAAAGGGTTCTTCTGACATGATCTCGGCGTCATCCGTGACGTTTTCCAGAACCGTGGGCGCAAAGAAGAAGCCCTTGTTCTGTTCCCGTGCCCGCGTGCCGCCAAGCAACAGCGTTGCGCCGCGCTCTACCGCGTCGGATACCAACCGTTCCAGTTTGTCCAGCTGCGCCGGGCTGGCCATCGGACCCATGGTTGTTGCCGCGGACATCGGATCGCCCATCTGCACCTTTTCGGCCTCGGCCATGAAGACATCGGTGAATTCGTTTGCCACGGCCTCATGCAGGAAGAACCGGCTGGGCGATCCGCAAATCTGGCCGGTGTTCATGAATTTGAACTTCGCCGCCAGTTTCGCCGCCGCAGGCACGTCAGCATCGGGACAGATGATCAGCGGCGCATGACCGCCCAATTCCATCGACACCCGTTTCACTGTCTTTGCCGATTGCGCCATCAACAACCGCCCGACACGCGTCGAGCCGGTAAAAGAGATTTTGCGCACCGCATCCGAGTCCATCAATGCCGGCGAAACCCCCTGTGGATCACCTTGCAGGATCTGAACCACCCCCGTGGGCAGCCCCGCCGCCTGACAACATTCGCCAAGGATGGTGCCGACCAGCGGCGTCTGTTCCGACGGGCGCAGGATGACCACGCACCCGGCCGCAAGCGCCGGTGCCAGCTTGCGCGCGGGCAGGCCAAGCGGGAAGTTCCACGGGCTGAACGCGGCGACGATTCCCACAGGCTCCGGCGTGATGCTGAGATGCCCGCCAAACCGCGAGGTGATGGTCTGGCCGAAAATCCGCTCTGCCTCGCCTGCCATCCAGACAAATTGCTCGGCTGCGGAATCGGCTTCGCCGACGGCCATGGAATGCACCCGCCCCATTTCGGTGGCGATGGCACGGCCGAAATCTTCGCGGCGTTTGACAATCTCTTCGGCAATGCGTCGCAGATATTGCGCACGCTTCCAACCGGGCAATGCCGACCATTCGGCAAAGCCGGCCTCGGCATAGGCCAGCGCCTGCGCCACGTGATCGGGGCTGCAGCACGGCACATCATAAAGGGTTTCTTCGGTCGCAGGGTTGACCACGGCCATCGGCGGCAAATCCGAGGCCGTGCCCCAAGTGTCACCAATAAGATATTTGGGTTGTTGTGCGGACATTATATGCTCCTGAAAGGTCAAGAAAAGGAAAGAGAAACGGTGCCAAGCGGACCAAAATCCGCCTCAAGCCGGTCGCCGGGATCGGCCCAGACCGGACGGGTAAAGGAGCCCGAAAGCACCATATGCCCGGCGTCCAGCCCGCCGTCGTAAGTCGCCAGCTTGTTGCCCAGCCATGCAACGGCATTGGCCGGATGATCCATGACACCGGCGGCAATACCGGTTTCTTCGATCTCGCCATTGCGGCGGAACAACGCGCCGGCCCAGCGCCAATCAATCTCGTCCGGGCGGAACCGCTTGGTTCCCAAAACCAATCCCGCCGCCGCGCCATTGTCGGCAACGGTGTCAAAGATGCGCCGGGGCTCGGTCACCCTTGCGTCAATGATCTCGATCGAGGGCACAACAAATTCGGTCGCCGCCAGCACATCGTCCAGCGTCAGACCCGGCCCGCGCAACGGCGATTTCAGGATGAAGGTCAATTCCGGCTCGACCCGGGGCACGCAGAAATCGGAATGCGCCACCGTGGCATCGTCTTCGATCAGCATGCTGGCAAAGACATGGCCATAATCCGGCTCGTCGATTTTCGAAGCCGCGCGCATGGCTTTGGACGTCAGCCCCACTTTGTGGCCGATCAAGCGATCACCTGATTTGGCGCGGTTGGCGGCCACTTCGCGGCTGATGGCATAGGCGTCTTCGATTTCTATTTGGGGATAGGTCGCGGATAGCCGTTCGGCCTGAACCCGGGTTTGTTCGGCCTGAAACAGCGCTTTTGCCGCTTGTGATCTCTGGCTTTGGGATAACATCGGTAATCTCCTCTTTTACCGATATTCTTACCTCAGACGCAAACATAATATCAATAGGAATTTCTCGTGCCCCAAGTTTTGCTTCTGGGTGAGGTGCCCACCCGGGCCGATATTCCTGGCGCGCGGCCTTGCTGAATGGGCGCATGCGCGGGTGCGCCAGCCACCCGACCAAAACGCCACACTGGCCGGAGTTTCTGTTGAAACAGAAGTGACCGAGCTTGGGACTTGGGTTAGGTTCGGGGCATCGTCGGATCAGTAGCGATCAAAGCCCAGATCGCCGCGGCGCTTTCACCCCAGAATTCCCTGATAAAGCGCCCCATCTCGGCGGCCACATTTACGTCCGATAACCTTCCCCCAAACAGAATCTGATCAGGCGGCTTTTCTGTTCAGCCTGCCATAGAAACTACGCTCCAGATGCAGCTCCCCTACCCCGGCTTTCCTGACAATTCCGCGCAGGTATCCGCTTGGCGAGGTGACCTCTCCGGCGTTGTGTTTTTCGAAGACCAGCGCAAAGGCGGTTGTGGCCAATTGGGGGCCCAGCCGGTCTTTGGCAAGGTTCCAGACACGTTCCGAAACCCCGATCATCGGGGCCAATTGGCTGGCAACGCGGTTGTAATCGGTCCAGTCGCGTAGGAACCCGCCGATATTTCGCGCCCAGGATGCAAATTCCGGACAGGCCTGCAAGATCGTTGCCAGATCCATGGCCTTGGGCGTTTTTTGAGTTTGGCCAAGCGAAACGCATTCTTCGCTGGCCGCTTGCTTCTCAGGAATTGTATAAACGTCAATCGAAGCGTGATTGATGTTTTCCAAGCGATTACCGATTACTGATTTAGGTTGATTTGTAGTTTGTATGTGGGGGCCGGAAATGACCCGCTTGGGGGCCATTTCTTGGGGATTTTTAGACAGTTGTCCCGAAGTTGTCCCGAGGGTCCTTTCAGTGTTTTCTTCAGCTTCGATCACGGTTGTCGCGCCAAGATAGGCGGCTTCGACCTGCGCCTGTAGATCGGTGAACCGATGGAGGATCTTTGCCAGGTGGTCCGACGCGATTTTGCGTTTCGGGAGCTGGGCAAGCAGACCTTCAAACAGCTGGTTCAACTGTGCCCAAGGGCCGCTGAGCGCGCCGGTGACGGCGGTTTCGATCCGCGTACGGATCATGCGGCGTGCAATGGTGATCCGGCGTTTCAACTGCTGGCAAAGCTCACGTTCGGCCCGCAATTCGGCTTGCAACTGTTCGAACTCTTCGACGCGGGCGGACAGGGGCGAGAGGTCGAAACCATAGGCCTCGACAATGATGCCGTCGGCATTCCTGCGCCCCCAGCGTTTGCCATTTGGACTGTCTTTGAAACAGATGACACCGATTTCTGCCAAACGCCGGGCATGACGTTTGAGCGCAGACAAGGAAAACCCGGTCTGTTCCATAAGATAGGCGTTTGACGCCCAGACAATCGGCCGCCGCCCCTCTTCCCAGTCCTGCGTCTGGGTGAAGGCCGCCAGCGTGTCCAGCAACAGCATATCGCCCGGCTTAAGACCGATATGCGCCCCAACCCGTTTGACGGCCACAAAGGCCTTTGTTTTGGGTACACCTACCCGTTCACCGGCTTGGGCATGCTGCTCTGCAACCCCAAGACCCGGTGTCGGCTTGCGCCAACCTGTATGTTTCATGCCTGTATCTCACCTCCGGTTATGTGGAGGCAAAAGAAAGCCGTTCGCTCAGAAGCGTTCATCGTTGACAGTGCATGCTGCGAGACTTATATTAAAGGCGACCAAACCATTAGATCAGCTCTCAGGCCACACCGCTTGGGGGCTTTTCTTTTGCCTAAATCATTGGCCCGACTGCTCCTCTTTTGTTGCGAGGAAATCGCTGTAAAGCTTGTCCAGCTGCCCAGAGATAAAATCCCCGAAGGCGGCTGAATCCTGTGCTGTCAGCGAAATATTATATGCTTTTCCCGACCGGCCAACGACGCCCTTGATGCGGCCCTTGCCAGCGGTCCATGTCCGTTTCTTGGGCTGGGCGCGGGCTTTCTTGCGTTTGGGCGCTCTGCCCGCCTCGGCCAGTTTGCTGTGCAGAAACTCGAACCGTGCATCGCTGTCGAGGTCTTGAAATTCCTCGGATGCCAAAGCGCCATCCAGCACGGTTTCATTTGCCGGTTCCGCGGCCAGCTTCTTGAAATCTTCCCAACGGTCGCGGCCAATTTGTTTGGCCGGTCCGATCCGTTCAATCACGGGACGCGGGACATTTTGCGCGACCGACAGCATGCGCGACAAAAGCGTGCCATCGATGGTCAGCGCGGATTGGATCACATCCTTGGCCTGCCCGATGTCCAACAGGTTCTTGGCGAACAGCGCCTTTTCAATAAACGAAAGATCGGCCCGCGCGGTGTTTTCCTGACCCTGCGCCAGAATATGTGCGACGTCATCCATGGGTTTGACAACGGCACGAACCTTGCGGTCCAGTGCTGCGGCGACCCGAACGCGCCGGTGCCCAAACACGATCATATAGCGACCGTTCACGGTGGGATGCGGACGCAGCAAAACCGGCGTGTCCTGGCGCCCGGCGGCAATGGTTTCCTTCAGCTCATCAAAGGCGGCATCATCATCGCTGAGGCGATCCGACACAAAGGATACGTCGATCAATTGCGGGTCGATTTCGACGATGGTTTCCCCTTCGAGCAGCCGCTTCGAATTCTCGGCGAGACTGTCGATCGACACCTTCATCGACTTCGATGCGCCCCGCATGGCATAGCCAGAGCGCCCAGCATCCTTTGGCTGGTCCGAAGAGCCGGCCATCACATTTTTCAAAAGGTCTTTGCGCGCCATCAAACCGTCTCCTTCTGGGTGATCCTGGCGGTCAAGTCATGGGGCAAACAGCGCTTTGCACGGCTGTCAAACCCGGCAATCTGCACGGCTGTCAAAGCGGTCCTCATTCCCGCCCCCATGCCTTGTGGATCAGATCGGCGATCTCGTCGTTGACGTCGTTCAAGGAGCCGATTGCCCGGTCATAGGTCGTGCGTACAAACTGCGACCGCTCGACCTCATAAAGGGTCTGCTTGGTAATCCCGGCGTCGGAAATCGCCGTTGATTTCAGAACCGGCGCGGTCAGCATCTGATTTGGAAACATCGCTTGCAGGAAACCGACCATCTGCTTCTGGGGGCCGTCGGTGGGTTCGAACCGGGTGACGAGGTATCGAAACCATTTAAGCCGCATATCGGCCCCGGCGTCGCGTATCGTTTTCATGATGCCGCCAAGCATGAGCAAAAACTGACTCATCGACATGACGTCCAGCATCTGTGGGTGAACCGTAACAATGACCGAGGACGAGGCGGTCAATGCGGTGAGCGTCAGATAGCCGAGCTGCGGCGGGCAATCGATCACCACCACATCATAACGATCATCGATCTCTTCGAGCGCGCGGGAAATCCGGGTAAAGAACAACCGCCCTTCGTGGGGATCGGCGCTCGTCAGGGCGACGGGGGTGTCGTATTCATATTCCTGCAATTCCAGACTGGCCGGCACGATGTCCAGATTGGGGAAATTGGTGGGGCGGATGACATCGGCGATGGGTTTGCGGTGTTCGTCATAACGCAGCGTTTCATAGAGCGACGGCACATTGTCGAGCTCTGGTTGAATGCCATGCAGCGCGGTCAACGAAGCCTGAGGGTCGAGATCTATTGCCAGAACGCGATGCCCTTTCAGCGCAAGGTGCTGCGCCAAATGGGCGGCGGTTGTGGTTTTCCCCGAGCCGCCTTTGAAGTTCACGACCGACACAACATGCAGCTCTTCGCCTTCGCGCCGGTCGGGCACATAGCGCCGCTTTCCCGGGCGGCCATGTTTGTCCAGATAGGCGCGCAATTCCAGCATCTGCTCGGCGGAATAGCTGCGCCGGCCCGACGAAGAGGTTTCCGGTTCGGGCCCCTTGCCTTCGAGATGCAGTTTCTTGATCGTCGATTGCGTGACCCCAAGATAATAGGCGACCTCGGCCAGTGAAAACTGGCGTAGACCTTTTTGGGCGTTCGGGGGATATTGTTCCTGCCGCAACATATTGAGTCGATCCGAGATCAGCTCTCCTTGCTGGAGGATGATCTCATCGAAGGATAGATCCTTCGTGTCGGCCTCAAAAGACCTGTCCTGCATGTGCCGCCCTCTAAATATCGCTTTTTCAGCGAATTCGCTTGTTAAAGTGTTATCTACACGGAAAAATGAGTCTTAACAACGATTATTGCTCTTGCCATTTGCCGACGGAGTTCGCGGGCCAGAGTGGGTGTTGGCGCAATGGATAGCGAAAGATCAAAGCCAATGCGCAAGATCTAGGGCCATTTGCGGTGTCCTGACAATCTGGAACGGCATCGTTTATTTCGGGATCTCATGTAAGGCATTGAAATCAAGTAGATTTACAGGTTTGCACGGCTGTCAAAGTTGCTGATCGCATCTTGCGGGTTTTATCCTCGCGCGCGCAAATTGGGTGGGGCAGGGGTGTTGCTTGGCCAGTGATAGCAGTCGGGGCTAAACACATACACCTAGGAAAGCGGCGCGTATTGATGGCTTCGATCACGGGCCATGCGGCGCGCCGCGTCCTGCGGATGGATCGGGCGGAGGCAAGGCGGGCCTGCCGATTCTCGGCTCAGATCTCGGGCCGGAAACTGCTCATGGGCCAATATTGGACCCTTGCGGCGGTTTTCAAACCGGGACCGCGTTGATAGACCTCCGGTATTCGCCGCGCCGGGACGGTCTGGGCGCAATCGGATGGGGGCAGAATGGACACTCTCTGGGGCGGGCTGACCAAGGCCTTTTGGCTGGTGGTGACACGCGACAGCGACCTGTTGGAAATTGCCCTGCGCTCTTTGCAGGTGACCGGGATCGCGCTGGCCATTGCTTCGATGATCGCCTTGCCGCTGGCCGCATTTCTGGCGGTGCGCCGCTTTCGCTATCGCCGCGCGGTGATAGCGCTGCTCAATGCCTTGATGGGATTGCCGCCGGTGGTGGTTGGGCTGATCGTCTACCTTCTGCTTTCGCGCTCCGGGCCGTTGGGGGTGCTGGGGTTGTTGTTCACGCCGACCGCGATGGTGATTGCTCAGGTCATTATCATTGTGCCGTTGATCGCCTCGATTGCCCATCAATCCATCCGCGACCTTTGGCAGGAATATCATGACCTGCTGATTTCCATGAACGTCACCCAGGGCCAGAAAATCCGCACGCTGTTGTGGGATTGTCGGCGGGCGTTGTTGACCGCATCATTGGCCGGATTTGGCCGCGCCATTGGCGAGGTCGGGGCGATCATGATTGTGGGGGGCAATATTGACCATGCAACCCGGGTGCTGACCACGGCGATTGCGCTGGAAACGGGCAAAGGCGACTTTGCCCTGGCGCTGGCACTGGGCTTTGTGCTGATCGCCTTGGCCATTCTGATCAACCTGGCCATTCATGTCCTTAGCCGCACAGAGCGCGAGGGCCGCTGGTGACCCTTTTCCCCGTCACGCTGACTGCGGCGCGCGCACAGCGCCATGGCAAGACGCTGGTCGGGCCCATCGACCTTGGTCTGGATGGGGCTGGCGTGACGGCGGTGATCGGGCCCAATGGCGCGGGCAAGACAACGTTCCTGCGGTTGCTGCACGGCACAGAGCGGCTCTGCTCTGGTACGATCCGCTGGCATTGCAGCACCGAAGAGGCCCGCCACCATCAGGCTTTTGTGTTCCAGCATCCGGTGATGTTGCGCCGCACGGTCTTGCAGAACCTTTGCTATCCATTGACCCTGCGGGGCACCCCCCGACGTGCGGCCGAGGATCAGGCGCGGGATTGGGCGGCGCGCATTGGTCTGGGGGATATGCTGGACCGTCCGGCGCCGATGTTGTCCGGCGGCGAGCGCCAGAAACTGGCGCTGGCGCGGGCGATGATCACCGATCCGGCGCTGTTGTTCCTGGACGAGCCCTGCGCCGCGCTGGATGGTCGCGCCACGCGCGAGATCGAAGAAATTCTGCACACCGCCAAGTCAAAGGGCATGCGGCTGATCCTTGCCACCCATAACATGGGCCAGGCCCGGCGTCTGGCCGATGATGTCGTTTTTCTGCTGCGGGGCAGGGTGCATGAAACCGGCACCGCGACGGATTTTTTCAACCAACCAGCCACGCCGCAGGCGAAGGCATTTCTAGAAGGGGATATTGTCGAATGAAACGACATTTGGTGTTGGGGTTTGCGTTCACCCTGTTGGGCGGCGGCGCGTTTGCGGCAGAAGATATGAAGATGGCGGTCACAACCTCCTTTCACAACTCCGGGTTGGCAGAGGTTCTGCTGCCAGAGATCAAGGCCGATCTGGATCTGGATGTGCATCTGCTTGTTGTGGGCACCGGACAGGCGATCCGCCTGGGCGAGGCGGGGGATGTTGATGCGATCCTTGTGCATTCCCGTGCCGCAGAAGAGGGTTTTGTCGCCGAGGGCTATGGCACCCATCGTCGCGAAATCATGTACAACGATTTCATCTTTGTGGGTCCGGCGGATGATCCGGCGGCCATTGGCACCGCCCTTTCCGCCACTGCGGCCCTACGGCGAATTGCAGAAACCGAGGCGGTTTTTGTGTCACGTGGCGACGACAGCGGCACCCATAAAAAAGAGCAAAACCTGTGGTCCAATGCCGGGCTTGATCCCGAGGAATTTGGCGATTGGTATCGGGCGGTGGGCGCGGGCATGGGGGCTGCGCTGAACACTGCGGTCGGGTTGAATGGCTACATTCTGTCGGACCGGGCAAGCTGGCTCAACTTTGGCAACAAGGGCGACATGGCGCTGGCCTATGCCGGCGATCCGGTGCTGTTCAACCAATATGCCTATCTGCCGGTGAACCCGGACCGGCATGCGCATGTCAAACATGACCTGGCTGAACAGCTGGAGCAATGGTTGGTGTCGGACCGGGCAAAGGCGCTGATCGACGGTTATCAGATCAACGGCGAGGCGCTGTTCGTGTTCAACGCCGATGCAGAAGCGGAGGCAGAGGCGGCACCGGCGCAATAGCCCGATCCCGAATGCAAACACCGCCCCGCGCTACTGCGCGTCGCGTGGCATGTCGAACCCCATGGCGGTGGCAAAAAAGGCCTCGATGATCGGGTTTTGGTTGTCCTTCAGGCTGAACACCGTTTCATGGGTGGCAATGCCCTGCATTTCGACGATCGGCAGCCGCGCAACGCCGTCTGTGCGGCTGGTGCTGGCGCGCCACATGAAACCGATGCCAAGGCCGTTCACCACCGCCTCGTACAGGCCATCGCGCGCATCAAGGGTCAGGAACGGCTGAGGGGTCAGCCGCGCCTGGGCAAACATCTTTTCCACCGCACGTTGGGTTGATGACCCGGACGACCGAAAGATCAGCGGCTCTTGCGCCAGGTCGGCGGCGGTGACCATGGATTTCTGCGCCAAGGGATGCGCGGCCGGGGCGATGGCGATCACCTCGGACCGGGTCAGATGTTCGCGGCGAAACCGTGGATCATTCGGCACATCCGGCAGCACCCCGATTTCACATTCATGGGTGCGGACCGCGCGGGCGATTTTTTGATGTGACCCGGTTTCCACGTCCAATGTGACACCGGGATAGGCGCGGTGAAAGGCGGCGATCACCGCCATGCCGGGCATCGCATTGCCAAGCCCGATGGCAATCCGCCCCTCGCGCAGCGACGACCGACTGCGCAACAGCCGCTCCGCCTCGCCCTGGGCCTCGGCGGCGCGTTCCGCCAGATCACAGATTTTCAGGCACAGCGCCGTCGGCAAAAGCTGGCCGGCTTCGCGCAGGAACAGCCGGACCGCAAAATCGGCCTCCAGCGCGCGCACCTGACCGGACACATTGGGTTGCGTCACCCCCAGGGCACGGGCCGCCGCGGAATAAGATCCGGTCTCTGCCACCGCACGAATGGCGGCCAATCGGGTGGAGCTCAGGGTCATTTTGACAGATTCCAAAGTCTGACTTTGCTTCTCTCCAAGTCTAGCTTTGCTTTGTAGCAGGAACATTACAAAGCGCCGTCAGATGTCACCGCAAGAAGCGGGGTCGTTGCCCTGCACCCGTCAGGAGACAATGACTTGGACGATGTAACGACGCTTGTTCCGTTGACGGAACGCTATCCGGTGCTGGATGCCAATGCGGTGGCGCAGGCGGATCTGGTTCTATGTGATCTGGATGGCTGCTTGATTTCAGAAGGGCGTCGTTTCGCGGATACCGCGGATTTTGTCGCGGCCTGCGGCGCGCGGCTGTGGATCGTGTCGAATGCATCGGACACCACGGCGGTCGCATTGTCGCAACGGCTGGGCGACATCGGCATAGCGGTGCCCCCCGCGCGCATTCTTTTGGCGGGGGAAACCGCGCTGGATTACCTCGCGCGGGTGGAAGAGATCAAAAGCATTGCGCTGTTTGCGGATAATGCATTGATAGATTTGGCAAAATCTCTTGGTATTGACCCGGATGCGCAAGACCCGGATGCGATTTTGCTGTGTCGCCACACCAGTGTGACGGTCGACACCATGGGGCCGATCCTGGCGCTTGTTGCGCGCGGCGTGCCGCTTTGGGTGGCGAACGAAGATCTGTCCCATCCCGGACAGGACAATCAACCAGTGGCCGAAACCGGGGCCCTGCTGGCGGCGCTGCGCGCGATCAAGCCGGATTTGACATGGCGCAGCCTGGGCAAGCCCGATCCGATGATGCTGACCATGGCATTGGCGCGCAGCGGTCTGACCGCCGACGACGCGGTGTTTGTCGGTGACAATGCCCTGACCGATGGCCGCGCCGCCGCGCGGCTTGGGATGAAATTCATTCACATCGAAAGGAGGCCCCGCCGATGATCCCCTATGTGACGCGTATTCTGGTGAAATCCGTGGTGACGCTGTTTGCCATTGCCACGGTGACCTTCATCGCGACCCGTTTGTCGGGCAATCCGATTGACACCTTTCTGGGCGACGGGCTGACCACCGAAGGGCGGGCGGAGCTGATCCGATACTTCCAGCTGGATGGCAGCCTGTGGCAACAATATCTGGCGTTCCTGCGCGGGGCGTTGTCGGGGGAATTCGGTCTCAGCTTTGTGGATCGCCGCCCCGTGACCGAGGTTGTCGGCGACCGGCTTTGGGCGTCGGGGCAACTGTTGCTGGCCTCGGTCGGGCTGACGGTGGCGCTGTCGATCCCGCTGGGCATTCTGGCGGCGCTTTATCGCAAAAGCTGGGTCGGATCGGCGGTGATGATGCTGGCCTTTACCGGCTATGCGGTGCCGTCCTTTATCCTGTCGATCGTGATGATCCTGGTATTTTCCTATTGGCTCAACTGGTTGCCGGTGGTGGGCAATGCCACCTTTGCACATTTCATCATGCCGACCATTGCCATGTCGGGGGTGTTGATTGCGGCGCTGACGCGGTTCACCCGCAACGCAATGCTGGATGTGCTGGGCCAGGATTTCATCCGCACCGCCCGTGCCAAGGGCCTGCGCGAGGCGCGTGTCGTGTTGCGCCACGGGCTGGGCAATGCCGGGGTCACGGTGATTTCGGTCATCGGCCTTCAGGTTGCGGGATTGGCCGCTGCGGGCAGCGTCGTGGTCGAAAGCATCTTTTCCTGGCCGGGCATTGGCCAGCTTTTGGTCAATGCCGCGCTGATCCGGGATTACCCGGTGTTGCAATTCGGGGTGATCACCGTGGCCGTCGCGGTCGTGATCATCAATGCCGTCACGGACCTGTCTTATGCGCTGGCAGACCCGCGCATTCGACTTGCCCGCAGCTGAGGAGAGACAAAATGGCCATTCTCGCAGATCCGATGACGCGCCCCCGGCGCAAGACCGGACGCACGGATTTCATCCAGAAAATCGCCATCGGGCTGGCGGTGCTGTTGGTTGCCTTGGCGGTGTTTGCGCCGGTGATCCTGCCCTTTGGTCCGCTGGATCAAAGCCTGCTCAGCCGTCTGCGCCCGCCATTGGGGTTTGAGCGCTATCTGTCCGGGCATTTTGCCGGCACGGATGAATTGGGCCGGGATGTTCTGGCGCGGGCCTTGCATGGTTTGCGACTGACGCTGATGCTGGCCTTTGCCGGGGCGCTGATCGGGTTGGTGATCGGCGGCACGCTGGGGCTGATTGCCGGGCTGCGGCGCGGTTGGGTCGAAGACGCGATCATGTCGCTGGTCGATATGCAGATCGCGATCCCCTTTACTCTTGTCGCGCTGTTGATCCTGTCGCTTCTGGGGTCAAGCCTGACGGTGCTGGTCATGGTGCTGGGCATCGCCGGATGGGAACAATATGCCCGGATCGTGCGGGCCGAGGTGCGCCGTCTGTCGGCGTTGCCCTTTATCGAGGCCGCCTGGACCGCCGGGGCAGGGCCGATCTATGCCGCATGGCGTCATGTCCTGCCCAATCTGGTGTCGCCCCTGGTGGTGCAGTTCACGCTGGCGCTGTCGAACATCGTGATCCTGGAAAGCACGCTCAGCTTTCTTGGGCTTGGCGTGCAACCGCCGCAACCTTCGCTTGGCTCGATGGTGGGGCTGGGGCGGGATTACATGCCCACCGCGCCGTGGATTGTGCTGACACCTGCGGTGCTGATCGTGGCGCTGACCTTTTCCGTGCAGATCCTGGGCGATTGGCTGCGTGACCGCGCCGATGTCCGGCTGCACGACCGTTAACAACATCAAAGAGCCGCGCCAAAGCGGCCCAATGCTGACCTAGACCAGACGAAACCCAAAACCGGAGAAATCCCATGTACCGTTTGATGCTGACCACTGCCCTTGCTGCTGCACTGCCGCTGGCGGTTGCTGCACAGGAAATCACCGTTGGCGCCGCCAATGTGTCTTCTTACCTTGATCCCGGCCGTGACCATTCCAACGTCGGATCGCAGTTCTATTACAACAGCTTTGACACGCTGATCGACCGCGACCACAGCAAACTGGACCCGGAATGGGTGCCGGCGCTGGCCACGTCGTGGGAGCTGATTGAACCGACCATCATGGAATTGAAACTGCGTCAGGGCGTGACATTTCACAATGGCGACGCGATGACCGCCGATGATGTGATCTTTTCGCTGAACCGGATGATGCAGGCGACGTTCCCGCCCTATGTCGTGCGGGCCAAGGACCGTCTGGCAAACTTTCCCATGGCGGAAAAAATCGACGAAACCACGATCCGCATCCATGCCAACCGCGAAGAGCCGCTTTGGGAAACGCTGATTTCCTTGCAGCAGGTCATGATCATTCCCGAAGCTTACACCAAGGCGCTGACCGGTGATCCCGAAGTGGCCGAAGACAGCGATTTTGAAGCGTTCGCCCTGGCCCCGGTCGGCACTGGCCCTTACAAGGTTGAAACCTTTCAGCCGGGTGAAAAGCTGGTTTGGGAACGGTTTGACGACTTCTGGGGCGAAACCGCGCCGCTGGAACGGGTGAATGTGGTTCAGATCGCCGAAACCGCCAGCCGCATCACCGCGCTGAAAACCGGCGAAGCGGATATTGTGACCAATATCGCGCCCGACCAATTGTCGCTGATCGACAATGACCCGGCGATGAAAACCGCAGGGTCGGCGACGGCGCTGTTTCATGTGATGATCATGAACCAGAACCACCCCAAACTGGAAGACCCGCGCATCCGTCAGGCAATGAGCCTGGCCATCGACCGTGACGCGCTGAACGAAGCTTTGTGGCTGGGCAAGGCGGTTGTGCCATCGACCCACACCATGGCGGAAATGGGTGCGTTGCATCAGCCGGATCTGGTGACTTTTGAATATGATCCCGAACGGGCCAAGACATTGCTGGCCGAAGCCGGGTATGACGGGTTCGAAATTCAGTTCGACACCGCGCCGACCTATTACACCAACGGTTTGTTGGCGGCACAGGCGATCATGGAAATGTGGGCCAATGTCGGCATCAAGGGCAAGGTCAACGTGCAGGACCAATGGTCCGGCAATGATCCCGAGATGATGGCGCGCAACTGGTCCAACCCGATGTATTTCGCGGACCCCTTTGGATCGTTTGGCGTGATGTGGGCCCCCGATGGGCCATCGCAAAGCGAAGGCCGGTTCAACACCGATGCGGAATATGCCGAAATGTGGGATCGGTTCCGCTATTCCACCGACGTCGAAATCCGCAAGGCGGCCTATGTCGAGCTGATGGACCGGGTCAAAGCCGATCCTGCGGTTCTGCCGCTCTATCGTCCCTTTGAAAGCTGGGGCATGAAAAATTCCATCAACTGGGCGCCGATGCCGGGTCACATCCCCTATGTGCTCGATTTCCGCGCGGGCAGCATCACGCTGGCCGGCAGCTAAGCTGCGTCACCCCAAAAGGGTCGGGCGTTCGCGCCCGGCCTGTCCCCATCCCCAGGAGCCAAATCCATGACCCGGATCGCCATTGTCACCGATATTCACCACGGCACGCCGTCCCACACCAAACGCGGCGATACCGCGATTGAACTGCTGACCCAGTTCTGTGACTGGGCCAATGCCGAAACACCGGATCTTGTGCTGGATCTCGGGGATCGCATTTCCGATATCGACACCGAAACCGATTTGCGGCTTGAGCGCGAGGTCGCCGAAGTTTTCAAACGGCTGGCCATGCCGGTGCATCACATCTGCGGCAATCATGACCGCGACCACCTGAGCGTGGCGGACAACGAAGACATCCTCGGGGTCGCGCTTGGCAATCAGGTGGTCGATCTTGGCGATTGGCAGCTGGCGCTGTGGCGCGCGGATGCCAGGATTCATCGCGCCCAGGCCCCCGTCGGCTTTGAGCTGCCAGAAGCGGATTTGCTGTGGCTGTCGCATATGGTGCAACGCGCCGACAAACCCACGCTGGTCGCCAGCCATGTGCCGGTGTCCGGTCACAGCCAGATCGGCAATTATTACTTTCAACGCAATGCCAGCGTGTCGACCTATCCCCAGGCCGAGCGGGTGCGCGATGTTCTGGGGCAGGCGCAGGTGCCACTGGCCTGTATTGCGGGCCATGTGCATTGGAACACCCTGACCACCGTCAATGGCATTCCGCATCTGACCCAGCAAAGCCTGACCGAAAGCTTCACCACCGGTGGCGAACCGGCGCGGGCCTGGGGCATGCTGGAACTGGGCGATACCCTGCATTGGCAGGTGTTTGGCGATGATCCGTTCGAGGCCCGGGTCACACCGGCGCGCCAACGCTGGACCACGCCGCTGGCGCCCTTTGTCACCCGGCTTGCGGCGGAATGATGATGACACCCCTCAATCCCCCTGTGTTGTCGGTCCGCGATCTGCGGGTTGGTTTCGGTGAGACCGAGGCGGTGCATGGTCTGTCCTTTGACATTCACCGTGGCGAAACCCTGGCGCTGGTCGGGGAAAGCGGGTCGGGCAAAAGCGTCACGGCATTGTCGATCCTGCGCCTGATCGAACGCGAGGGCGGGCAGATCACCGGCGGCTCCATTCGGTTGGGCGACACCACGCCAGAAGAGATCACCACATTGCCCCCGGCGGCGCTGCGGGCCCTGCGCGGTGACCGGATCGCGATGGTGTTTCAGGAACCGATGACCTCGCTCAATCCGGTGATGACCATTGGCGCGCAACTTGCCGAGGCATTGCGCCTGCATCGGGGATTGCGCGGCGGTGCGGCGCGGGATGCGGCGCGTGCCGCGTTGGAACGGGTCAAACTGCCCGATCCCGAAAAGCGATTGGATCAATATCCGCATGAGCTTTCTGGGGGCCAGCGCCAGCGGGTGATGATCGCCATGGCGCTGAGCTGTGAGCCGGAAGTGTTGATCGCGGATGAACCGACAACCGCGCTCGACGTCACCACCCAGGCCGAAATCCTGCGGCTGATTGCATCCTTGCAGGCCGATATGGGCATGGCGGTGCTGTTTATCACCCATGATCTGGGAATTGTCGCCGAAATCGCCGATCGGGTGGTGGTGATGAAGGATGGTGTAAAGGTCGAAGAAGGCCATACCGCCGATCTCTTTGCCCATCCCCGCGCGCCCTATACCCGGCAATTGCTGGCGGCGTCGCCGCGGCTGGGGGAAGGATCGCCAACCCCGTTGGATGGGGCAAAACCGGTGTTGCAGGTCACAAACCTGACCACGCGCTATGGCGGTGGCATGTTTTCGCGGGCCGGGTCTGTGGCGGCTGTGCGGGATGTGACCGTCACGCTGGGGCAGGGGGAAACATTGGGCCTGGTGGGGGAATCCGGGTGCGGAAAATCCTCGCTCGCGCGGTCGATCATGCGGCTGGTTGAACCGTCGGCCGGTGAAATTGCCCTGCTGGGCACCCGCATCGACGGCCTGTCCCGCGCGGCGCTCAAGACGCATCGCGCCCATATCCAGATGGTGTTTCAAGACCCCTATGCCTCGCTCAACCCGCGCATGTCGATTTGTGACGCGGTGACCGAACCGGCGTATCTGCGCGGGATGGTCGCGGGCAAGGCGCGGCGCGATCTGGCGGTTGATCTGTTGGCGCGTGTGGCGCTGCCTGCGGATGCGGTTGACCGCTATCCGCATCAGTTTTCCGGTGGCCAACGCCAGCGGATCTGCATTGCCCGCGCGCTTTCGGTGCGACCCCGGATCATTGTCGCGGACGAGGCCGTGTCGGCGCTGGATGTGTCAAACGCCCGGCGGGTGACCGATTTGCTGGCGGATATTCAACAGCGCGACGGGGTGTCGATGCTGTTCATCAGCCATGACATTGCGGTGGTCGAACGGGTCAGCCACCGCATTGCGGTGATGTTGAAAGGCGAGATCGTCGAAACCGGGCCAACGCAACAAATCCTGAACGCGCCACAACATCCCTATACTCAGCGGCTTTTGTCGGCGGTGCCACGGTTGGAGCACCGGCGCGCCGCGCAACGGCGGGCAGACGTGTCCAAGCAGGCAAACACTTTGGAAACGGCTTAGGACGGCGCAGGGGGCGAACCGCAGCAGGGCCCACTTGCATACTAGTCACAACTTTTCCAAGGTGCTAAGTACGTGGCAAATTGGTAAGGAAGGCAAGCGATGAAACAGACGTGGCGGTGGTTCGGTCCCAAGGATCTGGTGTCGGTGGATGACATGCTTCAGGCCGGGGTGCAGGGGGTTGTGTCCGCGCTGCATCAGGTGCCGACCGGCACCGTCTGGACCCCCAAGGATATTGCCCAACGCCAGCAAGAGATTGCCACCATGGCGTCCGGTGCGCCCTCGGGTCTGGCCTGGGACGTGGTGGAAAGCCTGCCGGTGTCGGAAGACATCAAAAAGCAAAAAGGCAACTGGCGCGACCATATTGCCAATTACCACACCAGCCTGGAAAACCTCGCCTCTGCCGGGATCGAGGTCGTGTGCTACAATTTCATGCCGGTGCTGGATTGGACGCGCACGGATCTGGCCTATGCTTTGCCAAACGGGGCGACCTGTATGCGGTTTGACCTGGTGGATTTTGCGGCGTTTGATCTGTTCATTCTGGAACGGCCCGCGGCGCAGGACGATTACACCGAAGCACAGCGCGCGGCGGCCTCGGCCCGGTTTGCTGCATTGGATGATGCCGCCAAGGCGGCACTGGCGAAAAACGTGGTGTTCGGACTGCCCGGCGCGGCCGAGAATTTCACGCTGGACGATGTGCGCGCCCATCTGGCGGAATATGACGCCGTCAGCGAAGATCAGCTGCGCCAGAATTTGATAGATTTCCTGAGCGAAGTGGTGCCCACCGCCGAACGTCTGGGGGTGCGGCTGTGCTGCCATCCGGATGATCCGCCGGTGCCGCTGCTGGGCCTGCCACGGGTCATGTCCACCGAGGCGCAGTATTCGTCGGTGATGGCGGCGGTCGACAGCCCGGCCAATGGCGTCACGCTGTGTTCCGGGTCGCTGGGCGCACGGCCCGACAATGATCTGCCGGGCATGATGAAACGGTTGGGTGACAAGGTGCATTTCCTGCATCTGCGCAATGTCAAACGGCAAAGCGACGACATCTTTGGCTCGTTCTATGAAGCAGAGCATCTGGGCGGTGACACCGATATGGTGGCGCTGGTCGCGGCGGTTCTGGACGAAGAAGCGCGGCGGCGTGCGGCGGGGCGTTCGGATTGGTCAATCCCGTTCCGGCCGGATCACGGCCAGGACATTGTCGACGATCTGGGGCGGCGCGCCCAGCCGGGGTATCCGCTGGTCGGGCGGCTCAAGGGATTGGCGGAACTGCGCGGCGTGATTGCCGGGTTGTCGCATCGCGCGGCCTGAAGCAAAGCGGCCTGAACGAAAGTTTTCCGGCGGGGCATGAACCCCGCCGGAAAATGCATAATGTGGCGCCGGGTTATTTGCCCCAGCGCAGGGCAATCAGGTCCAGATCGCGCGCCAAGGACAGCAAACGGTCCTTCGTGCGTTCGGTCATCGGGCGCAGCGGGTGGCGCACATGGTCGCTGGAAATCACCCCGCCGGCCATGAACACGGTTTTACAGGCCCGCAGGCCACATTGCCGGTTCTCGTGGTTGATCAGCGGCAGACATTTTGTCCATTGCGCCAATGCCGCGTCATGATCCCCCGCCAGATAGCTGGTGACAATCGGGCGGATCTGTTCGCATTGCAGCCCGGAGGTCATCGTCGCGGTCGCACCGGCATCCAGATCGGCCAGCAGCGTCACCGCCTCTTCACCGTCCCATGGCCCCAGAATATGTTCGCCACCGGCCTCGATCAGCGCGGCCAGCTTGTCGGCGGCAAACGGGCATTCGATCTTGAAATAGCTGACGTTTTCCAATTCCCGCGCCATACGCGCCAGAAGCGGCACCGGCAGGGTCACGCCCGACAATGGCGCATCCTGTACCATGATCGGGATCGAAATCGCGTCGCTGACAGCGCGGAAATGTTCAACGATACCTTCGTCATCGGCACGCAGACCGGTGCCGTGATAGGGGGGCATCATCATCACCATGGCCGCGCCCATGGCATCGGCGGCTTTGGCCCGTTCGACCGCAATGCCGGTGGAAAAATGGCTGGTGGTGACGATGACGGGCACCCGCCCGGCCACATGTTCCAGACTGACCTGCATCAGCTGGGCACGTTCGTCGTCGGACAGCACGAATTGCTCTGAATAATTGGCAAGGATACAAATCGCATCCACGCCCTGATCAATCAGGCAATCGCACACCCGGCGCATGCCGTCGTAATCGACCGTGCCATCGGCCAGAAACGGGGTAGGGGCGACGGGCAAAATCCCGGTCAAAGGTTGGGTCATTGGTGGGTCTCCTGATATTCGGGTCTTACCATTCAAATGGCGCGACATTGGCCCGGCGGCCAAGGGTAAAGGCATCTGCGACATGGCGCATCGGGGAGAGGTCTGTGTCGCTCTCTCCGGCGGCGAGCAGATCGGCAAAGCGCACGTAAAGCGACGGGTATTCGCCGATTAGCGCTTTCCCGGCCTCCTGTGCGGCGCCGTCCATTGACAGGGTTGCGCCGCCTTCGGACAGGGTGGCCTTGCCGGTGGTGGTTTCGATATGAATATCCCAGCACGGCGGACCGGGGTGCAGCCAATCAAAGGTGCCGGTGACCTGTGCCCCGCCCGGATCATGAAACGTCAGATCAGCGGCCACTGGCGTATCGCGGTTTTCGGGGAAATGCAGGTCGGCCTTGGACAGGAAAATGCCGCGCGGCATGATTTCGGTCAGCACCGACAGCGCGTTGATACCGGGATCAAAGACACCCAGACCGCCGGCTTGCCAGATCCAGTCCTGACCGGGGTGCCAATAGCGCACATCTTCTTTCCATTGAATATCGACGCGGGTGATGACCTTGTCCGCCAACCAGCTGCGGGTCGCAGCCACCGACGGCGCGTGGCGTGAATGCCAGGTGGTAAAGAGGGTCAGCCCCTTTGCCGCCGCAAGGTCGATCAGATCATGCACCTCGCTCAGGGTTGCGCCGGGGGGTTTTTCCATCATGACATGGCGGCCGGCCTCAAGCGCGAGACGCGCATCGTCGTACCGGGCCTGCGGCGGCGTGCACAGCGACACACAGGTGACATCGTCATGTGCCGCCAGCAGGCTCTGAAGATTGCCATAGGCCGCCACGCCACCAACCTGGGCATTGCGGCTGGCGGTGGCGATCAGATCGAAATCGCTATTGGCGGCAATCGCCGGAAGATGTTGGTCACGGGCGATCTTGCCGACGCCTACGATTGCAATTTTATGGGTCATCAATGTGAATCCTTTGGTACGGCATTGCCGCGGTTACCGACAAGAAAGTCGAAATCCGCGCCGGTATCGGCGCCCTGAACATGGTCGTGGAACATGCGTTCATAGCCGTTGATCGGCACGTTGTCGGGGGCGGTCCAATCGGCCAGACGGCGCGCCAATTCTTCGTCGGAGATTTCCAGATGCAGACGGCGGTTGGCGACATCCAGTTCGATCATGTCGCCATCGCGCACCACCGCCAACGGGCCACCGCGCGCGGCCTCGGGTGCGGTATGCAGCACCACGGTGCCATAGGCGGTGCCGGACATGCGCGCGTCGGAAATGCGCACCATATCGGTGATGCCTTTTTTCAGCACCTTGGGCGGCAGGCCCATATTGCCGACCTCGGCCATGCCGGGATAGCCGCGCGGGCCACAGTTTTTCAGCACCATCACACAGGTTTCGTCGATGTCGAGCGCGTCATCGTTGATCTTGGCCTTGTAGTCGTCGATGTCCTCGAACACCACGGCGCGACCGCGATGTGCCATCAAATGCGGGCTGGCGGCCGAAGGTTTGAGCACCGCGCCATCGGGCGCAAGATTGCCGCGCAGAACAGCAATGCCGCCCTGTTGGGTCAGCGCCTTTTCCGCAGGCAGGATCACGTCCTCGTTCCAGTTCCGGGCTTCCTTGACCTCGTCCCAGACCGCGCCGCCGGACACGGTCAGCGCATCCTTGTGCAACATCCCGGCCTCGGCCAGTCTGCGCATGACCACGGGCAAGCCGCCGGCGTAGAAAAATTCCTCCATCAGGTATTTGCCCGAGGGCATCAGATTGACGATGGTCGGCACGTCGCGGCCCAGCCGGTCCCAATCGTCCAGCGTCAGGTCAATGCCGACGCGCCCGGCCATGGCCATCAAGTGGATGACCGCATTGGTCGACCCGCCAATCGCGCCATTGACCCGGATCGCATTTTCGAACGCGGCGCGGGTCATCACATCAGACGGTTTCAGATCATCCTTGACCATCTGCACGATGCGTCGCCCGGTCAGCTGCGCCATCACCCGACGGCGGGCATCGACACCGGGGATCGCGGCATTGCCGGACAGCGCCATGCCAAGCGCCTCGGCCATGCTGGCCATGGTGCTGGCGGTGCCCATGGTGTTGCAGGTGCCAGAGGACCGGCTCATCGCCTGTTCGGCCTCAAGGAAATCTTCTTGTGACATCTTGCCGGCCTTGATGTCCTCGGACATCTGCCAAAGCGCGGTGCCGCTGCCGACACGTTCGCCGCGGAACCAACCGTTCAGCATGGGCCCGCCGGTGACGACGATGGACGGCAGATCGGTCGAAGCCGCCCCCATGATCAGGCTTGGCGTGGTCTTGTCACAGCCGACCAGCAGCACAGCGCCGTCAATCGGCTGGGCGCGCATGACCTCTTCGACCGCGAGGGCGGCAAGGTTGCGATACATCATCGCCGTCGGGCGGAATGTGTTTTCGGATGCGCTGAACACCGGCACCTCAAGCGGGAAACCCCCGGCCTCCCAGACGCCGGCCTTCACCTTTTCTGCCAGATCGCGCAGATGCCCGTTACAGGGCGTCAGATCCGACCAGGTGTTGAGAATGCCAATCACCGGGCGGCCATCAAACAGATCGTCGGGATAGCCCTGATTTTTCAGCCAACCCCGGTGATAGATATTGTCGCGGCTGGTGCCGCCATACCATTCCTGCGAGCGTAGTTTTCGGGGCCAATTGGCGGGGGTAAAGGTCATATCTTCCTCTTTCGGGCGCGGGGGCCGGACCGGGATGCGCCCAGAGAGCACAGCCCAAGGCGGGCGGGGAGGGTGCGCCTCGACGGCGCACCGCTGCCTTTAGCCTTGTTTTTGTTTGTTGTAGACATCGAAGATCACGGCAGCGAGCAGCACGAGGCCCTTGATCACCTGTTGATAATCAATGCCGATGCCCATGATCGACATGCCGTTGTTCATCACGCCCATGATAAAGGCACCGACAACCGCGCCGACAATCTTGCCCACGCCGCCGGACATCGACGCGCCGCCGATAAACACCGCCGCGATCACGTCCAGCTCGACCGCGAAACCGGCCTTGGGCGTTGCGGTGTTCAGCCGCGCAGCAAAGATCAGACCCGCCAGCGCCGCCAGCAACCCCATGTTGACGAAGGTCAGGAACGTCAGCCGTTCGGTGGGGATGCCCGAAAGTTTCGCGGCCTTTTCATTGCCGCCAAGCGCATAGATCCGGCGGCCAATTGTCGTCTGTTCGGTCAGAAAGGCATAGATGATTGTCAGAATGCCCATGGTGATCAGCACGTTTGGCAATCCGCGAAAGGTCGACAATTTGTAGATCACGAACAACAGCGCGCCGGCCACAATCACATTGCGGGCAATGAAGAACGCTGTCGGTTCGTCCTCGATCCCATAAGCCTTGTTGCGGGCGCGTTTGCGCAGACCCATCCAGACGCTGGCGCCGGCGGCAATGATCCCGACGGCAAGGGCCGTGGCATTGGGCCGCCCGACGCCAAAGACATCAGGGACAAACCCCGTCGACAGAAGCTGAAAGGATTTCGGGAAGGGACCGACAGATTGCCCCTCAAGCAGCCAAAGCGACAGCCCGCGAAACACCAGCATGCCCGCCAAGGTCACGATAAAGCTGGGGATTTTCCAATAGGCAACCCAATACCCCTGGGCCGCACCGATCAGGATGCCAACCACCAGACAGGCAAGAATGGTCAGGCCGACCGGCACCTCCCAGTTGACGATCATCACCGCCGCAAGCGCGCCGACAAATCCCATGACAGAACCGACCGAGAGGTCGATATTGCCCCCCACAATGACCACCAGCATGCCAAGCGCCATGATGATGATATAGCTGTTTTGCAGAAACAGATTGGTGATGTTCACCGGCTTCAAAAGCGTGCCGTTGGTGACGATCTGAAAAAACACCATGATCGCAATCAGCGCGAACAAAAGCCCATATTCGCGCAAATGTCCGGCGAGATAGCCGGCAATCCCGTTTTCGGGTTTTGCGGCCTGGTCCTGAGGGGCGGAATCGGTCATTTCACGGACCTCCTATTCGGTTACGATGAGCGACATGATGCGCTCTTGGCTGGCGTCTTCGGCGGAAAGCTCGCCGACGAAACCGCCTTGGTTCATGACATAGACACGATCGCACATGCCCAAGAGTTCCGGCATTTCAGAGCTGATCATCAGCACGCCTTTGCCAGCGGCAGAAAGATCATTGATGATGCCGTAGATTTCGAATTTTGCACCCACGTCGATGCCGCGGGTTGGCTCATCCAGGATCAGAACCTCTGGCCCGGTGAACAGCCATTTCGACAGCACAACCTTCTGCTGATTGCCGCCAGAGAGGTTCATTACCTTCTGGAACACGCTGGGCGTGCGGATGCGCATTGCGCCGCGATATTGTTCGGCGACCTTGGTTTCCTCGGCTTCGTTGATGACGCCTGATTTCGCCACATCCGGCAGATTGGCCAGGGTGATGTTGCGTTGAATGCTGTCTTCGAGGATCAGGCCAAGTTCCTTGCGGTCTTCGGTGACATAGGCCAGCCCATTGCGGATCGCGGCGGCGACGGTGGATGTGTCGATGTCCTTGCCGCGCAGTTTGACGCTGCCGGTGATGTTGCGGCCATAGCTGCGGCCAAACAGGCTCATCGCCAGTTCGGTGCGCCCGGCCCCCATCAGCCCGGCAATGCCGACAACCTCGCCGGCGCGGACATGGAAATTGATGTCGCGGATCACCTGACGGGTGGCATGTTCGGGGTGCCAGACGTTCCAGTTCTGCACTTCCAAAAGCTTGTCCCCGGCGCGGCGTTCCCGTTCGGGATAGCGCGCCGACATATCGCGACCAACCATGTCATGCACGATGCGGTCTTCGGTGATCGGTTCCTTTTTCGCGTCCAGCGTCGACACGGTTGCGCCATCGCGGATCACGGTGATGGTATCGGCAATGCGGCGCACTTCGTTCAGTTTGTGGCTGATGACAATCGAGGTCACGCCCTGTTCCTTGAGTTCCAGCAGCAGATCCAGCAACGCCTGACTGTCGGATTCCGACAGGGCGGCGGTGGGTTCGTCGAGGATCAACAGGCGCACATCCTTGGACAGCGCTTTCGCAATCTCGACCAGCTGTTGTTTGCCAACCCCCAGACTGTCGACCATGGCAGAGGGTTGTTCGGCCAGCCCGACCTTTTTCAACAGCGCCTCGGTCTTGCGGAATGTTTCCGGCCAGTTGATGATCCCGCCCTTGGCGTTTTCATTGCCGACAAACAGGTTTTCGGCAATCGACAGCAGCGGCACCAGCGCCAGTTCCTGGTGAATGATGATGATGCCCAGCTTTTCGCTGTCAGAGATCCCGCCAAATCCGGCGATCTGGCCATCGTAATGGATTTCGCCGTCATAGCTGCCCTGCGGGTAAACCCCGGACAACACTTTCATCAATGTGGATTTCCCGGCTCCGTTTTCGCCGACAAGTGCATGAATTTCGCCTTGCGCGACCTTCAGATTCACATTGTCCAGCGCCTTGACCCCCGGAAAGGTCTTGGTGATGTTGCGCATTTCCAGCAGCGTCTGCACGAGCGGCCCCCTCCCAAGGTTTGGTGGCGCCCGGCCCGCAGAAGCGCGGGCCAGGCGGTATTTGGATAATGCGATTACAGGTCGTCTTTGGAATGATAGCCCGAGTCGAGGACAATCGCCTCGTAGTTGGAGCCATCAACCGAGACCGGTTCCAGCAGGTAAGAGGGGACAACCTTGACGCCGTTGTCATAGGTTTCGGTGTCGTTGATTTCCGGCTCGCCGCCTTGCAGCAATGCCTCGACCATGCCCACGGTCACGCGGGCCAGTTCACGGGTGTCCTTGAAGACGGTCGAATATTGTTCGCCCGCAATGATGGATTTGATGGATTGCAATTCGGCGTCCTGGCCCGACACAATCGGCATTTCCAGATCGCCAGAGCCATATCCGACACCTTTGAGCGACGACAGGATGCCAATCGACAGCCCGTCATAGGGGCTGAGCACACCATGCACGGTGGTGTCGGTGTAATGTGCCGACAACAGGTTATCCATACGGGCCTGTGCGACCGCACCATCCCAACGCAGCGTGCCGACAGTGTCCATGCCCATCTGGCCCGACACGATGTTGATTGTGCCGTCGTCGATCAGCGGTTGCAGCACCGACATGCCACCATCATAGAAGAAATAGGCGTTGTTGTCGTCGGGTGAACCGCCGAAAAGTTCGACATTCCACGGCTTCACATCCGGGAACCGCGCCTTCATGCCATCGACAACGCTGGTTGCCTGTTGCACGCCAACCTTGAAGTTGTCGAAGGTGGCGTAATAGTCGACATATTCGCTGTCACGGATCAGACGGTCATAGGCGATGGTCTTGATTCCGGCGAAATGCGCGTTTTCCAGAGCGTTCGACAATGTGGTGCCGTCGATGGCCGCGATGACCAGAACATCCACACCTTTGGTGATCATGTTTTCGATCTGGTTCAGCTGGTTCGGGATGTCATCTTCGGCGTATTGCAGGTCGGCGGTGTATCCGGCCGCTTCAAATTGTTCGACCATGGATGTGCCGTCGGAAATCCAACGCGCCGAGGATTTGGTCGGCATGGCGATGCCAATTGTGCCTTTGTCCTGGGCGATTGCGGGCGCGGTCAGAAGTCCAACGCCAAGGGCCAGGGCGCTGAGCCCCGTTGTGAAAGTCTTCATGGTATCCTCCCATTGCGCACGTGAAATGATCTGTGCGTCTTGTTCTTTGGAATCCGACGTGGTGTCGAACATGTCGCAGTTTGGCGTTTTTTGCATAACCGTCAAATGATACCTGTGACGTCTTACATGCATTTTCTGGTATAATGCTGGGATGAAGACACCGATTTCCCATTTCCGGCTGCGGCATTTGCGGTTGGTGCATGCCATCGCCGAAACGGGCCAGATCTCGCTTGCGGCGCAGCGGCTGGTCATCACGCAACCTGCGGCCTCGCGGACCCTGTCCGAGGTCGAGAGGCTGGTGGGGGAGCCGCTGTTTGATCGTCACTCCAAGGGGATGCGGTTGACCCTGATCGGCGAGGTGGTCGCCAGCCATGCCAGCACCGTGGTCGGCGATCTGGAAGGCATCGCACAAGAGGTCGAGGCCTATCGCCGGGGCCGGGCCGGGGTGGTGCGGATCGGGGCGGTGACCGGCGCGGCGGTTGGCGTTGTGGTGCCGGCGGTCCAGAATTTGAAGCGCACGGCCAAATCCGCCACGGTCAGCATTGATGTCGCGCCAAGTGTCGATTTGATGGAACGTTTGTTGCGTGGGGATCTGGACGTTGTGTTGTGCCGCATGTCGCGCGACATGGACAGCCAGCTGTTGCAGGTCCGCCCCGGTCGGGTCGAGGAACTTGGATATCTGGTGCGGGCCGGTCACCCGCTGGCGGATCGCACCGGGCTTGGCCTTGGCGAACTGGCAGAGTTCAGCTGGGTCATTCAGGGGCGCGGGATGCCAATCCGCGAGGCGGTGGAACAAGCGTTTCTGAACGGTGGGCTGGCCATGCCCAAGGACATTGTCGACACCGCATCCTTGCTGGTGGCTCTGGCCTGTTTGCACGATAGCGACGCAGTTGCCGCCGTGTCCAAAGAGGTTCTGAACCTGCTGGACACCGGGGGCGGCGGGCGATGGGCGACGCTGAACATGAAAGAGAGCCTGGTTCTGTCGCCCTATCAATTGGTGCGCAAGCGCGACCGCCCGATCACGCCGATCTGTCAGCGGCTGGTCGACCTGCTGGAGGTCGAGCTGGCCAACCGTGGCTGACGTCGCGGCTGGTGTTTTTATCGGTATTTCGGATGCGCACGGCCCATGATTATCGTCGCGGGCCGCCCGCAACGCGGGTTATGTCAAACGGCAGCTGACCTCGCCAAAACCGGCGATATGGCCAACCACATCGGTGCCCGCCGGAAAGAATTCACAGCCCGACAGCGACCCGGTGATCACGATCTGACCTTTTTGCAAGCCGCCGCAATGGTCGCCAAGATTGTCACACAGCAGGGCAAGGTTGGTCAAAGCCGAGGCGCCAAACGGGACGGTTGCATCGCCGTCAACAATCGTCTTGTCGCCACAGCGCAGGCTGGCGGTGACGGTACCGAAATCGCTGCCGTCCCAAGCGTCCAGCGCGGGGCCAACAACAAGCCCGCAGTTCAATTGCATGTCCGCCAGTTTCTGCATCGGGGTCGGCGCGCCGCTCATGCGGGTGTCGACCAGTTCGATCATCACGCGCGGGCGAAAGAAATCCTGCGGGCGGGTCAGGGCGTCAGCGGTGTAATCGGCGATCAATTCGAAACCGATTTCCAGCTCGATCCCCATTTGATCGCGGGTCGTCACCGATGTGCCGGGCTCTATCGTGGCATTGGCCGGGATCGGCGCCATGATCGGCGGGCCATCTTCCTGACGGGCGACTTTGAACCCCGATACTTCGCCAATCGCGTTTTGCACCTTGGCCTGAATTTCCAGCGCCTCGGTGTAATTGGGTTCAAAGGCCGGTGTCACGCGGTCGCCGGTGCGGCGGGCGTCAATCAGGGCGGTCGCGAAATGATCAGTAGAAGACATTGCGGTACTTTCAGCTATTAAAGACGGAGTGAATGATTTCTCGGCGCGACATTCCGTGATCTGTCGGCAATGCGCAAGCGGGCAGGTGCGCAAGCTGGCCCTTGGGTTGGCATAATTGCTGACGCATTGGCTGATACACCGGCTGATACACGGGGCTTGAAATTCTGCCGCTTTGCGCCTATCTAGACAGGTAGCTAGCCAGTTGTTGCCGCGCAGGAGGCCGGAATGCTTACATTGCAAGATGCCAAAAACCGATTCAGCGCGGTGGTCGAAGCGGCACTGTCCGGTCGCCCCCAGGCCGTATCACGCCGGGGCAAGCCCGCGGTTGTGGTGATCTCGGCCGAGGAATATCACCGGCTGGTCACCGCGGCCAAGGCCGAACGCGAAAGCTTTGCCGATCACCTGCTGGCCTTTCCCGGCACCCATCCTGGCACTGAGACCGACGTGCCGCGCGCCAAGGTGCGCCCGCGCGATGTGGCGTTTTGATCCATATCCTCGACACCAATGTGATTTCCGCCCTGCGCCGCAGCGAACGCGCGCCAAAGGTGGCGGCATGGCTGTCACAGGCCACTGAAAGCACATTATACCTAAGTGTCATCACCCTGGGCGAGATCGAGCGCGGCATCTGTCTGCAAGAACCGAAAAACCCGGAATTCGCCCATGATCTTCGGCTTTGGCTGGACCGCACGGTTGCGGTGTTTTCCGACCGGATACTGGATTTCACCGCCGAAGATGCGCTGATCTGGGGGCAGCTGTCGGCGCGGCTGGGACATCCCGGTGCGGATTTGATGATTGCCGCTCAGGCGATTGCCCGCGACGGTGCGGTTGTCACGGGCAATACCTCTGATCTTCTGCCGACCGGGGCCAGGGTGGTCGACCCGTTTGCCTGATCCTAGCTGATCGCGGCCTGTTGTTGCAGGGCGACGCGCGCCTGCACCCGTTCCTGGGCCTGGTCGATGACCACGGCGGCAATGATCACCAGACCTTTGATCACGGTTTGCCAGAAGCTGGACACGCCCATCATCACAAGCCCGTCGGACAAGACGCCAATCACAAAAGCGCCCACAATCGTGCCGCCAATCCGCCCGCGTCCGCCCGCCATGGATGTCCCGCCAAGCACAGCGGCGGCGATGGCGTTCAGCTCGAATGTGTTGCCGGTGGCGGGGTGGGCCGCAACCAGTTGCGACGAGATGATGATGCCGACCAGCGCGGCACAAAGGCCCGAGAACATATAGACAAAGAATTTGACCTGATTGACCTTGACCCCCGACAGCCCCGCCGCGCGTTCATTGCCGCCAACCGCATAGATGAACCGCCCCAGCGGCGTGCGCGTGGCGATATAAGCAGCGATCAGGCCGACAGCGATTAGCATCCAGATCGACACCGGAATGCCCAGCACATCGCCAGAGCCGATAAAACGGAACGTGTCCGATCCATAATCCGCGTTGCCGTTCAGGTTGGGGAAGGTGCGGCCATCCGACGACAGCATCGCCGCGCCGCGCGCCACATAAAGCGTGCCAAGCGTGGCAATGAAGGGTGCGACGTTTAACCGGGTGATCAAAAACGCATTGATCGCCCCGATAAACACCCCGACCACACATACCATCAAACAGATTTCCAGGGTGTTGAACTGGATCGACCAGCCAAGGCCAAGATCTATGCCGTTCAACAGAAGATACCCCGCGACCATGCCGCACAAGCCGACGATCGAGCCCACCGAAAGATCAATGCCGCCGGATATGATCACAAAGGTCATGCCAATCGCCAGAAACGCGTTTAGCGCGACGTGTTTCGACATGATCACCATGTTCGCCGCCGAAAGGAAGTTCGGGGCAAAGATCGAAAAGAACACCACGACAAGGATCAGGGCGATAAATGTCCGGGCCTTGAGCAGAACCAGCAGCGCATTGGTGCTGCTGGCGGGGGCCGAAGCGCTGATATCCGTCATGTGGCGGGTTCCTTATGTGGGGTCACCGGTGATGGTCCGGCAGTATTTTCATGTACAGAATGGGCCACCGGCGCGTGGCCGATCGCCGATGCGGCGATCAATGCGGTGTCGGTGGCGGTGTCTTTGGTGAATTCGCCGGTGATCCGGCCGTTCGACATGACGACAATCCGGTCGGACAGGCCCAGCACCTCTTCCAGATCCGAGGTGACAAAGACGATGCCCAGACCCTGCGCCGCCAATTCGCGCATCACGCGAAACACCTCGGCCTTGGCGCCGATGTCGATGCCGCGCGATGGTTCGTCCATCAACAGCACTTTGGGTTTGGTCATCAGCGCCTTGCCGATCACCACTTTTTGCTGGTTGCCCCCCGACAGGGACGAGACCGGATTTTCCGGCGAGGCGATCTTGATCACCAGCTGTTTGACGTAATCCGCCACGGTGCGCTTTTCGCGTGGGCGGTCCAGATGGCCATAATTCGACAGATCGCCGAGCGAGGACAATGTCATGTTTTCCCGGATCGACAGGATCTGCACCAGACCGTCGGATTTGCGATCCTCGGGGATCAGGGCCAGACCCTTGGCGATGCGGTCCGCTACATGGCGCGATTTCACCGGTTCACCGGCGACATGCACCGTGCCGGTGGCATGTGGATAGCGGCCCATGACGGATTCCACAAATTCGGTGCGCCCCGCGCCCATAAGACCATAAACCCCAAGGATTTCGCCCGCGCGCAGTGACATCGACACGCCATCGACGGTGAAACCACCGGTGGTGTTGGGCAGGCGAATGTCGGTGGCGCGAAACACCTCCTCGCCAAAAGGCTGGTCCAGCGTTTTGGGGAAATCCTTGCTTGCGTCGCCGATCATGTTGCGCACGATCCACGGCACATCGACGCCCTGCATCGACCGCGCGCCGGTGATTACGCCATCGCGCAGCACGGTGATATAGTCGCCAACGCGGATCAGCTCCTCCAGCCGGTGCGAAATATAGACGATACCGACGCCATCGCGTTTCAGATCGTCGATCACCCGGAACAGGATTTCGACCTCGGATGCCGACAGCGCCGAGGTCGGCTCATCCAGGATCAGGATGCGGGCATCTTGCGCCAGACTTTTGGCAATCTCGACAATCTGCTGCTGGCCGACCTTTAATTCCCCGACCAGAGCATCGGGATCAATGTCATGTTCCAGCCGCTGCATCAGTTTGCGGGTGGCGGCGCGCTGACCGGCCTTGTCGATGTCGATGCGCAACCGGGTCTTTTCGCGCGCCATAAAGATATTGTCGGCCACCGACAGGTTGGGAAACAGGTTCAATTCCTGAAACACAATGCCGATGCCGCGGGCGGCGGCCTCTTCTGTTGTTGTCAGGCGCACTTCCTCGCCTTCCATCGTGATCGTGCCGGATGTCAGGGTCTCGACCCCGGCGATCACCTTCATCATGGTGGATTTGCCAGCGCCGTTTTCGCCGACCAACACGTTGACCGCGCCCATGCGCAGATCAAAATCCGCCGCCTTCAACGCGACCGTGCCGGGATAGACCTTTGTGCCCTGCCGAATGCTGAGACCGATGGGATGTGCGTCCTCTGCCATCAGTCCACCTGCAACGCGGTTGGCACCAATTCGATCTTGTCACCCTTGTTGCGCAGGGTGAACACGCCTTCGAATGTGGCGGTTTTGCCCGTCAGGTCGCCGGTTGGCAGGGTCACGGCCTCGTGGGCGATCGTATTCAGGGCGCGTGCCAGTTTGGCAAATTCGATCTGATCGCGGAAATCAGTAAAGACAAGGAAGGGCATGGCATCGCGCAGCGCCGTGCCGCGGATCACCGGGCCAAGCTGAACCGTCACATCGGCGGTGCCATCCGCATCCGTGTCCACCAGCAATTTGGCGGCGCGGCTTTCGGTGTTGGCCTCGACAATCATGCCACTGCCGGACAGGGCAAAATTCCACGGGTTGGCCTCGCCCTCGGGGCGCAGACCATGCGCCGGGCCGGCCACATCCAGACCATCCGCCAGCGCGGCGCGAAACGTCGCCATGTCGACAAGATGCTCGGAAATGGTCGGCAGAACCTTGGGTTGCCAGATTTCATCGGCAAAGGCGGCCATACGCGCTTCGTCTGTTTGTTGTTCGGCGGCGGCGGATTCCGAATCCGGGTCCGGGGTCTTGACGATCTTGCAACCGCTCAGCGTAAGGGCAGCACAGCCCAAGACCGCCATGGACGTCAAAATGGGACGCATAAGGCGCTTCCTTTGGTAACTTGAACGGGCCTCATTGCAGAGGCGCATCAAGGCCCGTTGACTTCAGGGGTGGTCTCAGCCTTCGAGCGCGAAGGTTTCCAGCTGCGCGGCGTTGTCGGCGTTGATCAACACGCAGTCCATCAGCTGTTTCTCATCCATGCCGGTGGTGCCGTCGGTCAGATATTTGTCGGCCTGTTCGACCGCGATCTGGGCCTGACGATAGGCCGGTTGCAGGACCGTCGCCTTGATCCCGCCCGCCAGGATCGAATCGCGCACATCGTTTGAGCCGTCAAAGCCGACCACAATCACATCGGTGCGACCGGCAGCCTCAAGCGCCGCCCATGCGCCCATGGCCATGGTGTCATTGCCACAGATCACGCCCTTGATGTCGGGATTGGCCTGCAGGATGGTTTCCATCTTCTCATAGCCTTCGGTCTGGGACCAATTGGCCGATTGCTGTGCGACCATGACCAGATCGGGATATTGATCAATGATGTCATGATAGCCGGACGACCGGATGCCGGCGTTGGTGTCCGCCTCGCGGCCGACCAATTCGACGTAATTGCCAGTCTCGCCCATCAGCATGACAAATTCTTCGGCGCCCAGCTGGGCCCCTTGATAGTTGTTGGACACGATCTGGCTGACGGCGATGCCGGATTCCTTGATTTCGCGGTCGATCAGGAACGACGGAATGCCGGCATCCTTGGCGCGCTGCACCGGGGCGACGGTGGCATCAGCACCGGCATTGTCGAGGATAATGGCATGTGCGCCGCGTGCGATGGCGGTGTCGAACAGCTCGGATTGTTTGTTGGGATCATCGTCATGCACCATGATCAGGGTCTCATAGCCCAGTTCAATGGCACGCGCTTCGGCGCCGACGGCCTCGGCTTTGAAAAACGGGTTGTCGTGGCTGGGGGTGATGATTGCGATCAAACCTTTGCCCTGGGCAAAGACCGGGCGGGCCACGGGCAGCACCGCTGTGGCGGCCATGGCGGACATGAATATGCGGCGATTGATGGTCATGAAAATCTCTCCTCCTGATGTACGGCTTATCTCCCGCCGTCGCCGAGAGGGTGTGAGTTAATCATCGTGTTGTCAAGTGGTATGATGACCGTGTATGTCATGAGCCGACCACAGAACCCCCGCACAGGGGCGCAGCCCCGGCGACACCGGTCGACACCGGGCCGCCGAATGAACATTTCAAAAAGGGGGGGCGTTATGGGGCAAGCCCCTTACCAGATGTGTGGATTGCAACTCGCGCAGTACCACACGACAAGACGCCATTTTCACATCGCTCTCGCAGATTTCTGCGAGAGCGTATTGCATTTCCCTCATGCCCTGCCCAAATATACTTTGAGTTTCAGAGTTCGGCTCTCGTGACTCTGGGTATCCCTCTCGGGGATGTCGCAACGTGGCTCTTCGTTTCTTGGCTCTGCATTGACTGGTTCAAGGTCATCACTTCGCATCTGGGAGGAAACATGGATAAACTCATGACAGCTACAATCAATACTGGACTGGATACTCTGGCGGCGCTGCGGGGCCTTGGAAACGATAGAGTGCCACGGACAAGCGACATATCGAGTGTAAGAGCCTAAGGTCCAAAGCCGGAAGCCGCCGGGCGGTTCGAATCCGCCACCCCGCACCAATTTACGCCCCGGCCACAGGCCGGGGCTTTTCTTTTGTATCGTCCACAGGTCGAATAACTCTAACTGTGGACGATACAGAGTTCACTGCGCTTCGCTATAAACACATCTGGTAAGGGGCTTAGTTACGGGGCCGGGGGCGCCTGTGGGGCGGGCCGTGGCAGGCCAAGCGCGAAGGATTGCGAATTGTCGATATGCCAGCACAGCGCCTGTTGCGTGGCGGCGGCGTCGCGGGCGGCCAGCGCTGTCAGAATCCGGGCGTGTTCCTGAATCACCCGTTGCGCATTGTCGTTGGTCACCTGAAGCCGGGCTTGAACGGCCATGCGGATCTTGATCGCGGTCACCCGGTAGATATTGTCCAGCAATTGGTTGCCAAGACAGGCGACAAACCGTTGATGCATGGCCCAGTCTTCGCGTTGGATGGTATCGACCAACTCTGCCGTTGCCGCCGCGGTCGGGGCGTCATGCAGGGCCGCCTCAAGCTGATCCTGACGGCTTTGCAGAGCTGCGATTTCGCCGTCGCTCAGATGGGCAATCATGGCCGACACGGCGGTATTTTCGATCATGCGCCGCACCTGATAGGCGTCGCGCACGAAATCCACATCCAGATGGGGAATCATCAATCCGCGCTTGGGCACCGTGACCAGAAGTCCCTCTGATTCGAGACGCGGAATCGCCTCGCGGATCGCGCCAAGCGTCAGAGATGTTCTTTTTGTCGCTCGCGGAGCGGCGTGATTTGGCGCGTTTCACCGTGGATCATATGGCGGGGCGGGTGCCGGTTGTGGCCTGAGGTCAAATCTCGGGCGGTTGCGTCGTGGTGAAAAGGCCGCCAGAAAACCGTTGGATATGATCCTCGGTTCTCTGGCGGCCTTTGTTTTATTGGCTGGCCGTCAGCGACGGCTCAGCGGGTGATCAGGCCATGCGATCCGCGATCAATGCGATCAGTTTCTTGTGGTCCGCATCAAAGTTGCGGATGCCTTCGGCCAGTTTTTCGGTCGCCATGGCGTCTGCGTTCATCTCCCAGCGGAAGGTCGCTTCGTCCATCGCAATCTTGCTGCCGCCGGTGGCGTTGTCAGGCGACAATGCGCGGGGCAGGGTGCCGGTTTCCGCGCCCAATTGTTCCAGAAGTTTCGGCGCGATCGTCAGCCGGTCACAGCCCGCCAGCGCCTTGATCTGGTCGGTGTTGCGGAAAGATGCGCCCATGACCACGGTGTCGATGCCGTTGGATTTGTAATAATCATAGATCTTGCGCACCGATTTGACGCCGGGATCTTCGTCCGGGGCATAGCTTTCGACGCCTTCGGATTTTTTGTACCAATCGGTGATCCGGCCGACAAAAGGCGAAATCAGGAACGCCCCGGCATCGGCGCAGGCCACGGCCTGGGCCATGGAAAACAGCAGCGTCAGGTTGCAATCGACGCCTTCGTCCTGAAGCACTTCGGCGGCGCGGATGCCTTCCCATGTCGAGGCGAGTTTGATCAGGATGCGTTCCTTGCCGACGCCACGTGCGGCGTAATCGGCGATGATGGCGCGGGCGCGGGTCAGCGACGCTTCGGTGTCAAACGACAGACAGGCGTCAACCTCGGTCGATACGCGGCCCGGAACAAGTTTCGAGAGTTCAACACCAACGGCCACGGTCAGCGTGTCACAGACCTGGGCGGCGCTCAGACCGGCCTTTTGCCCAGCTTCGATTTCGCGCACGATCAGCGCCTCGGAGGCCGGGTCTTTCAATGCGCCCAACACCAATGACGGGTTGGTGGTGCAATCTACCGGGGCATGGGTTTTGACCGCTTCGACTTCTCCGGTGTCAGCGACCACAACGGTCATGTCCCTCAGTTGATCAAGAATAGTGGTCATTTTACGTCTCCTCTGCGCGAATGCGGGCGCGATTTTGGTGTGGAAGGCCCCCGGTCGAACTGCACACGGGGGCGTTCTTTGTCTGGTTCGGCATGGCTGTGATGTTAGCGCTCACACCTTTAGCCTGTCCGAAGCGATTGCGAAATGCTTTTCGACAAAAGACCGCTCAGCGCCTGACATCAGGACGCGGCGTCGAGCGCCTTGACGATGCCGGAAAAATCCGCGGCCTTGAGCGAAGCACCGCCAACCAATGCGCCGTCAACATTTGAAACCGCAAAGATTTCCGCCGCATTTCCCGGTTTGACCGACCCACCATAGAGCAGCGACAGGCTGGCGGCCTCGGCCCCCAGTTGCTGTGACAGCGCATCCCGCATGAAGTCATGCATTTCGCCAATCTGTTCCAATGTCGGTGTGCGTCCCGTGCCAATGGCCCAGACCGGTTCATAGGCGATGACGGTGTTTTTGCCGGTCACACCCTTTGGCAGCGATCCGGCGATCTGTGCGCCGACAACGTCCAGCGCGCGACCATCATCGCGTTCTTCTTCGGTTTCCCCGACACAGACAATCGCCACCAGACCGGCGGCATGGGCGGCGGCCGTCTTGGCGGCAACCATATTGTCGGTTTCACCGTGATCGGCGCGGCGTTCGGAATGGCCCAGAATAACATGGCTTGCCCCGGCATCGGCCAGCATCGGTGCCGATACATCGCCGGTGTGGGCGCCGGATTTATTGGCATGGCAATCCTGCCCGCCCACCAAAAGATTCGCCCCGTCAGCCCAGGTTTTCATGGCCGCCACCAGCGTTGTCGGTGGGCAGAGCAGCACCTGACAGCTGACATCCGCAATCTCCGGCAGCAACGCCGCAACCTCGGACGCTGACGCGTTGGATCCGTTCATCTTCCAGTTTCCGGCAGCAAGCTTGTTCGTCATGATTTTCCCTTATCAGCAGCCAATGCCACCTTCCCCTAGCAGATTGCCGAGGGCGCAGAAAGTGGAGGTCGGCACAGCGCGCCAGATTGTCCGCTAGATCACTGCCAGATCAACGAAGGGGCTGGCGCGGGCCGGGCGGGGCCGGTATCACTATGGTCCCGCATGACAGGAGCCTGACCTTGGACCAGATCGCAGACCGCATTGCCCGCACCATTGCCACCGAAATCGCCGCCAGCCCGACCCAGGTGACAAGCGCGGTCGAATTGTTGGACGGCGGCGCGACGGTGCCGTTTATCGCGCGGTATCGCAAAGAGATGACCGGCGGGCTGGATGACACGCAATTGCGGACGCTGGGCGACCGGCTGGTTTATCTGCGCGAGATGGAAAAGCGGCGGGCCAGCATCCTTGATTCGATCAAATCGCAGGGCAAGCTGACCGATGCGCTGGCGCGGTCGATTGCCGGCGCGACCAGCAAGGCGACGCTGGAAGACATCTATCTGCCGTATAAACCCAAACGGCGCACCAAGGCGATGATCGCCCGCGAAAACGGGCTGGAGCCGCTGTTGCGCGCCATTCAAACCAATCGCGGTGCGGCGCCGGAAACTCTGGCACAGGGCTATCTGGGCGAGACTGTCGAAACGGTCAAAGCGGCGCTGGACGGCGCGCGCGACATTCTGGGCGAAGAGCTGACGGAGAACGCCGACCTTCTTGGCCGTCTGCGCGATTACATGATGAAAGAGGCGGTGATCACCGCCAAGGTCCAGAAGGGCAAGGAAGAGGCCGGCGCCAAGTTTTCCGATTATTTCGATCACAGCGAGAAATGGGCCAATATCCCCGCCCACCGGGCGCTGGCGATCATGCGTGCCGCGAAAGAGGAAATTGTCAGCCTCGGGATCGAGCCAGAGCCCGAGACCGGCCCAGAGCGTGCGGTCGGCATTGTCGCCCATGCCATCGGCATTCCCGGTGATGGACCGGGGGATGCCTGGCTGCGCGATGCGGCGGGTTGGACATGGCGGGTCAAGTTGAGCCTGACAATGTACATGGACCTTTTGACCGATCTGCGTCGCCGCGCCCATGACGAAGCCATCCGGGTGTTTTCCCGCAACTTGAAGGATCTGTTGCTGGCGGCCCCTGCGGGCAGCAAGGCGACCCTGGGGCTTGATCCCGGTATTCGCACCGGGGTCAAGGCGGCGGTGGTGGATGCCACCGGCAAGCTGCTGGATCATGCGACGATGTACCCCTTCCCGCCAAAGCGGGATTTGCGCGGGGCCGAGGAACAGGTGCTGCACCTGATCCGCAAACATAACATCGAGCTGATCGCCATCGGCAACGGCACCGCCAGCCGCGAAACCGAACGGTTTGTCGCGGATGCGCTGAAACGGCTGCCCGCCGGTCCCAAGCCAACCAGCGTTGTGGTGTCCGAGGCCGGGGCCTCGGTCTATTCGGCGTCGGAATTGGCGGCCAAGGAATTCCCCGATCTGGATGTCAGCATTCGTGGCGCGGTGTCGATTGCCCGCCGTCTGCAAGATCCACTGGCGGAATTGGTCAAGATCACGCCGGAAAGCATCGGCGTCGGCCAATATCAGCACGATGTTGACCAACGGCAATTGGGCAAGGCGCTTGAGGCGGTGGTCGAAGATGCGGTGAACGCGGTGGGCGTGGATCTGAACACGGCATCCGCGCCGCTGTTGGCACATGTCGCCGGGCTTGGCCCGTCATTGGCGGCCAATATTGTGGCGCATCGCGACAGCGAAGGGGCCTTTGCCTCGCGCAAGGCATTGAAAAAGGTGGCGGGTGTCGGCCCCAAGGCGTTTGAGCAATGCGCAGGATTCCTGCGCATTCGCGACGGGGCGGAACCGCTGGATGCGTCGTCCGTGCACCCCGAAGCCTATGATGTGGCGCGTCGGATTGAAAAGGCTTGTGGCCGCGACATCCGCCAGATCATGGGGCAAGAGCAGCTTTTGTCCGGTCTGCGGGCCGAGGATTTCGTCGATGCCAGTTTCGGTCTGCCGACGGTGCGCGATATTCTGGCCGAGATGCAAAAGCCGGGCCGTGACCCGCGCCCGACCTTCAAAACCGCAAGCTTCGCAGAAGGTATTGACGCGATCACCGATCTGAAACCCGGCATGTCGCTGGAGGGCACGGTGACCAATGTGGCGGCCTTTGGTGCCTTTGTCGATGTCGGCGTGCATCAGGACGGTCTGGTGCATGTCAGCCAATTGGCCGACCGGTTTGTCAAAGACCCGCATGAGGTGGTGAAAGCCGGCGATGTGGTGCGTGTTCGCGTGACCGAGGTCGACGTTGCCCGCAAACGCATCGGTCTCAGCATGCGCAAGGATGGCGGTGCCGGTCAGGAGGGTGGCCAGAATACGGGCCAGAGAGCCGGACAAAAATCCGGCTCAGGTCGCGGCAAGCCCGATCAGAATTCCCGTGGGCCGTCCGGGCCAAAGGGGCGCAAGCCGCATAATGCTGGTGGCCACGACCGGAACAAGCCCGCCGATCCAGGGCAAAGCGCGCTTGGCGCGGCTTTGCTGGATGCGATGAAAAAGCGTTAGGATCGCGCGCCGCGGATGTTCTGACGCAAGTAAAACAGCAGGCTGGCGGTGGCCTATCGTGCCGCCAGCGCAAGCAACCCGGCGATTTCGGTCACCTGCTGGGTTGCGCCCAGCACATCGCCGGTCTGACCGCCAAGGCGCGTCAGGGCGAGCCGGGCGATGATGAACAGCGCCAGCGCCTGAACCGGCAGGATAAATAATGGGGCGGGTGATCCGCCGAAAAAGGCCAGCGCCAGCACCGGGACAAGCCCCAGGATCAGCGCCAGAAATACGGCGGAACGGCCCACCCCGGTTGCGCTTTGGCCCAGACCGTCGGCGCGTGCCGCCGGCAAAAGCGCCAGCGCCAAGGTGACGCAGCTGCGGCTGCTCATCGCGACAGCAAGGATCGCGCCACAGGTAAACGCGGGACTGGCGAACGCGGGATTGGCCGCCAGCACCGCCAGCGCCTGCCAACGCAACCCGATCGACAGAACCAACGCGAGCGTGCCGTAGCTGCCAATCCGGCTGTCGCGCATGATCTCCAGCCGCCGGGCCCGGTCCTGCCCGCCCCAGACGCCATCGACCATATCGGCCAGCCCGTCTTCGTGCAGCGCGCCGGTCAGCAGAACCTGCGCGACCAGCGCCCCACCTGCGGCCAGCGACGGCGGCAGACCAAGGCCAAGCAACACAACCAGCACAGCGGCGCTTAGCCCGCCGACCACCAGACCCACCAACGCAAAGGCCCAGGCCGCGCGCCCGATTGCCGGCACAGGTTCGGCCAATCGGGGCAGGGGCAGCCGTGTCATCAATACCAGCGCGAGATGGGCCTCGCGTCGGATCATGCCGCGCTGACCCCGGCCTGTGCAAAGGTCGCCATGCCATTGTGACAGGCCAGCGCAGAACGCAGGATGCCAAGCGCCAGCGCCGCGCCCGAGCCTTCGCCAAGGCGCATGTCAAATTCCAGCACAGCCCGTTTGTCGAGCGCCTTCAGCAGGCGGCGATGACCCGGTTCTGCCGACATATGCCCCACCAGACAATGATCCAGCAGCCGTGGGTCAACGGCATACAACACCGCCGCCGCCGAGGTGCAGATGAACCCGTCAAGGATCACCGGAATGCCCTGTTTGCGCGCGGCCAGAACCGCACCACAGATCGCAGCCTGTTCCCGCCCGCCAAACGCGGCCAGAACGTCGATCGGTGACTTGTCACCATGCAGGGCCAGCCCGGCCTCGATAGCGGCGATTTTGCGCGCCACCCCGGCCGCATCCGATCCCGTGCCCGGCCCCACCCAATCGGCGGCTGTGCCTTTGAACAGCGCGCAGGCCAATGCGGCGGCAATGGTGGAATTGCCGATCCCCATCTCGCCCAGCAACACGACATCCGCGCCCGGATCGACCGCCGCTGCACCGCGGTTCATCGCGTCCAGCGTTTCGGCCTCGGTCATGGCCGGGCCTTGGGTGAAATCGGCGGTTGGCCGATCCAGATCCAGCGCGATCACATCCAGATCCGCGCCATTTGCTCGGCACAGCTGATTGATTGCTGCGCCGCCCTGTTCAAAATTCACCACCATCTGCGCAGTGACCTCTTGCGGAAACGGGTTCACACCCTGGGCACAGATGCCGTGATTTCCGGCGAAAACAAGGGCCTGCGCCTTGGTGATGTCGGGGCGATCCGTGCCGCGCCATCCCGCCATGAAGATCGCCAGATCCTCAAGCCGTCCCAGCGCACCGTGCGGCTTGGTCAGCGCGTCCTGGTGGGCGCGTGCGGCGGCCTCTTGGGCGGTGTCGGCTTCGGGCAGGTGGTCGGCAAGGGTTGCGACCTCGGATAGTTTATTGAGTTTCATATGTTACTTCACTTTCAGTGGCAGGCCGGAGACAGACAGGATCACCTCGTCGGCTTGGGTCGCGACCCATTGGTTAAGCGTGCCCGCCGCATCGCGAAAACGCCGTGCCAGCGGATTGTCCGGCACGATCCCCATGCCCAGTTCGTTGCTGACGAAGACAACCGGATGGTGCAGATCGGGAAGGGCGGCCAGCATGTCACGCGCCCGGCTTTCCCAGTCCATTTCTGCAAGGATCAGATTGCTCAGCCATAATGTCAGGCAGTCAACCAGACGCGGGGCGTCATCGGTGTCGCGCAAGGCCGCCAGCAGATCAAGCGGGGCCTCATGCGTGTGCCATTCGGGGCCACGCCGGTCGCGGTGGGTGGCAATACGCGCCGTCATTTCCGCATCAAATGCCTGGGCTGTGGCGATGTAATGCGCCTTGGAGGCGGTCTCTAGAACGCGTTTTTCCGCCAGGACGCTTTTGCCGGACCGCGCCCCGCCAGTGATCAGAACTATGCGCGCCATTGGTGATCTGCATCCTGCCTCTTGTTCCCCGCCGGTCGATAAAGCAGAAACAGCCGGAGTGAGAAAGGGACAATATCGTGATGGATGCCAGCGCCGGGACCGAATTGATTTTGATCCGCCATGCGCCGGCCTGTGACGGCGGTTGTCTGGCCGGGCGGCGTGATGTCAGCGCGCGTATTCCGCCCGACAGGGTTCTGGCCGATCTGCGTCTGCGCATTGGCGCGGCGCGGTTGGTGGCCAGCCCGGCTTTGCGCTGTTTGCAAACCGCCGCGGCGCTTTGGCCCGATCAAACACCTGCGCAGGATGCCCGCCTATGGGAGCAGGATTTCGGATCATGGGAGGGCGTGGCCTATGGCGATCTGCCCGATCTTGGCCCGCTTGCGGCGTCTGACTTGGCCCGGCATCGCCCGCCGCAGGGCGAAAGTTTCGCCGATCTCTGTGCCCGGGTTCAGCCCGCGCTGACAGACTTGGCCGGGCAGGGCGGCCGGATCGCGGTGGTCGCCCATGCCGGGGTGGTGCGCGCCGGGCTGGCCCATGCCCTGGGCTCGATCCCGGCTGCGTTGGCGTTTCAGGTGGCCCCGTTGTCGATCACGCGGCTTGTCGTGCCATCGGGCGCGGCGGGCTGGTCCGTGGCTTGTGTCAATTCTGTGGCTGGCGTCAATCTGGGCGCACAATGACAGATCTATGTGTCGCGGGCCATTTCGGCGAATGGATGCAGGGGCGGATTGGCTGTGATGGGCCGGTGGCGCTGGTCACCTTGCCCTGTCCGGCGCTTGGCGTGCGGCTGTGGCATTATCCGGCGGCGCAGGGTCTGCGGCTATATGGGGTGGGTCTGACGGCACAACAGGTGCGTCGGTTCCTGACGCCGCTTGGGCTGCGCTTGCGGGGGACGATCCGCATGCGTGCGTTGGCGCAACTTGGCTTTGGCACCGGCGTGTCCAGCGCGCGACTGGTGGCGCTGGCGCAGCTTGCCGGGTGGCGGGGCCGGCCATTGGATCTGGCGCGGGCCTGCGTCCGGTTTGAAGGTGCGTCCGATCCGCTGGCCTTTGCCGCCCCGTCGCGTCTGCTATGGGCGTCGCGAGTGGGCGATTGTCTGGCTGATCTGCCGGGCCAACCCCGATATGAGATCCTGGGTGGGTTTTGGGGTGGTGCGCGCTGGACCGAGCCGCAGGATCAGGCCTTTCCTGATATTTCCGACCTGATCGCACCATGGAGGCAGGCCCGAAACCTGCCTGATATCGCGGCCCTGGCCAGCGAAAGTGCCGCGCGGTGTCAGGCGATGCGCGGGCCAGAGGGCGATCCAACCCCGGATCTGGCGCGCGACTTGGGCGCGCTTGGCTGGCTGCGCGCCCATACCGGCTGTGCGCGGGGGCTGATCTTCTCGCCCGGCAACGTGCCGTCGACCGGGGCAGAGACCCTGCGCGCCGCAGGGCTGCGCCATGTCCTGCAATTTCGTGGAGGCGCGTGATGAACTTTGCCGCGATGATGTTGATTGCGATGGCGCTGGATGTGGCGATCGGCTGGCCAAAGCCGGTGTTCCAAAGGATCGGCCACCCGGTGACATGGCTTGGCGCTGTGATTTCCGGCCTTGAACGGCGGTTGAACCATCCGGGCGCAGGGCGGCGCGCGCGCGGCACGCTGGCCGCGCTGCTGGTGATTGTCTTGGCGGCGTTTTGCGGCGCGCTGCTGCAAAGCCTGCTGCCCTCGGGCTGGCTTGGGATCGTGATCGGCGGTGTGCTGGCATGGCCGTTAGTGGCCCTGCGCGCGATGCATGAACATGTTGTTGCCGTCGCCGACCCGCTGAACGCCGCGCTGAGTACCGACCCCCCGGACACAGATGCACTGGCCGAGGCGCGTTACGCGCTGTCAATGATCGTCGGGCGCGATCCTGCGCAGCTGGACACCGCCGGGATTAGCCGCGCGGCGTTGGAAAGTCTGGCCGAGAACAGTTCGGACGGAATTGTCGCGCCGCTGTTTTGGGGGGCCGTGGCCGGGCTGCCCGGCATTGCCGCGTACAAGGCGATCAACACGCTGGATTCGATGATTGGCCACCGTACCGAACGGTATGAGGCGTTTGGCTGGGCGGCGGCGCGGATCGACGATCTGGTGAATCTGATCCCGGCGCGTCTGTGTGGCGGATTGTTTGCACTGGCTGCGGGGCGTTTTGGTCTGCGGGCGCTGCGGGTGATGGTGGCGGATGCGCGGGCCCATCGGTCGCCCAATGCCGGCTGGCCCGAGGCGGCCATGGCCGGCGCGCTGGATGTCCGCCTGTCCGGGCCGCGAATCTATGGCGATCATATCGCCCGGGAACCCTGGCTGAATGCCGATGCCCGCGATCCAGAAGGGGACGACCTGCGCCGGGGGCTTGCGCTTTATCGGCGGGCCATGGGATTGGGGGCGCTTGGGCTGGCGTGTTCTGCGCTGATAATCTGGAGTTTCTGATGCGCGATCACGGCGGCAATATCGATTTTGCACAGGCACATTGGGGCCGCAGCGATTGGATTGATCTGTCCACCGGCATCAACCGCCAGCCTTGGCCGGTGCCCGCGCTGCCCGCATCGGTCTGGACCGATCTGCCCACCCAAGCGGCGAAGTCGGCCCTGTTGGCGGAGGCCGCCCGCGCCTTTGCCAGCGATGCCCCCTGTGTTGCCCTGTCGGGCGCGCAACAGGCGATCCAATTGGTGCCGCAGCTCGCGGCGCCGGGCGCGGCGCGGGGGCGGGCGCGCATCCTTGGCCCGACGTATAATGAACATGGCGCGGCACTGGCGGCCAATGGGTGGCTGGTGCAGGAGGTCTCTGCACTGGCGGATCTGGCCGGGGCGGATCTGGCGGTTGTGGTCAATCCCAACAACCCCGACGGGCGCCATCACGACCGCCAGACGCTTTGTGATCTGGCCCGCGATGTCGGCCGGCTCGTCGTTGACGAAAGCTTTGCCGATCCGGTGCCAGAGCTGTCCCTGGCGGCGCAGGCCGGATCGCTTGCCCACGGCGGTCAGTTGATTGTGCTGCGCTCCTTCGGCAAGTTCTGGGGGCTTGCGGGGCTGCGGCTTGGCTTTGCCTTTGGGGATCGCGCCACCGTGGCACGGTTGTCCGAATTGGCTGGTCCCTGGCCGGTTTCGGGGGCGGCGCTGGAAATCGGACGCGCGGCCCTGGGCGATCACGACTGGCATCGTGCCACGGTGGCGCGACTGGCACAGGAAACCGGTCGGCTTGATACCCTGGCGGCGGGCGCGGGTTGGACCCTGCTGGGCGGGACGCATCTGTTTCGCACTTACGTCACCCCAGACGCCGAGACCGCCCGCGACCACCTCGCCCGCGCCGGAATCTGGAGCCGGATCTTTCCCTATGCGCCGCAATGGATTCGCCTTGGCCTGCCGGGAACGCCGATTGAATGGGCGCGCCTGGAACAGGCTTTGACCCTGTAAGGCCCGAACAGGGCCCTGACCCGTTCAGCGCGCCAGTTCCAACAGCCCCGCAACATCCAAATGGGCCTCCAGATGATCGGCCAGCGCATCCAACGCGGCCTCAACCCGCCCCTGATGACTGTCACCCGAGGTGGCGATGCCAATGGCACCAAGGTAGGCCGCACGAAACGCATCCGCGACAAACAGCCCGTGCAAATAGGTGCCGGTCACCCGACCGCAGGGTGAAATCGCGCCTTCGGGCGCACCGTTGATATGGGCAAATGGCCGGGCGCGATCCGGACCGTCCGAACGTCCGATATGAATCTCATACCCCTCGACCGCAAGGCCCGAGGCCGCATGACGCGCCGTGACCTGCGACAATTGCTTGTTGGGCTGCATCTCGGTTTCGATATCCAACAGACCCAAGCCTTCGGTCGCGCCGGGGGCCCCTTCGATCCCTTCGGGATCGCGGATGGCATGCCCCAGCATTTGATAACCGCCACAAATCCCCAACACATGCCCGCCACGCCGGTAATGGGCCATCAGATCAATATCCCACCCCTGAGCGCGCAGAAATGTCAGATCGGCACGGGTCGATTTCGTGCCAGGCAGGATCACCAGATGGGCGTCGCCCGGAATTGCACTGCCCGGCGGGACCATCACCAGATCAATACCAGCCTCACCGGCAAGCGGATCAAGATCATCAAAATTGGCGATCCGGGACAGCATAAGACAGGCGATTTTCACCCCGCCCTGCTTTGGCGCACGGGCCAGATCCAAAGCATCTTCGGCAGGCAGCACATGCGCCTGCGAAAACCAGGGCAGCACGCCATACCCGCGCCACCCGGTGCGCGCCGCGATCAGACGATAGCCATCATCGAACAGGGTCGGATCGCCGCGAAATTTGTTGATCAGAAATCCCGCGATCATCGCGGCGTCGCCGGGGTCCAAAATCGCCTGGGTGCCGACAAGCTGTGCAATCACCCCGCCGCGATCTATATCGCCAGCCAAAACGACAGGCACCCCCGCGGCACAGGCAAAGCCCATGTTGGCGATGTCATTGGCACGCAAATTCACCTCGGCGGGCGAGCCTGCGCCTTCCACGATCACCAGATCATGGCGCACCTTCAACCGGGCAAAACTCTCCAGCACCGCCCCCATCAACTGTGGCTTCAACGCGCTGTAATCGCGGGCCCGTGCCGTGGTCAGATGCCGCCCCTGAACCACCACCTGCGCGCCCGTGTCACTTTCGGGCTTGAGCAGAACCGGGTTCATATCCGTCAGGGGTTCAATCCCGCAGGCCAGGGCCTGCAAGGCCTGCGCACGCCCTATTTCGCCGCCATCCGCGGTTACGGCGGCGTTGTTGGACATGTTTTGCGGCTTGAACGGAGCGACCGAAAATCCGCGCCGCAGGGCCGCACGACACAATCCCGCGACCAGCATGGATTTGCCGACGTTTGACCCCGTGCCCTGCAGCATCAGCGCGCCCATCAGATCCCGCCGCGACATTTGGAGAGGCCGGGATTGCCTCCGGCGGGGATATTTTTTTCCAAGAAGAAAGCCAAAGTGTGGCACCGCGCCTCGGGCCGGACAACCGGGGGAGACGCGGTGCTTTCTCCTTGGGCGGTCATCGGGATCCCTCCCTGTACCGCAGAGACATTTGAGCATTTCATCCTTAAGAAACCCTTACTTTCTTCTTGGTGAAAATATCCCGGGGGAGGCGCAGGGCGCCGGGGGCAGAGCCCCCATATTTCGCCTAGAATTCCACGCCGGCCTGCGCTTTGATCCCGGATCGAAACGGGTGTTTGACGAGGGTCATTTCAGTCACCAGATCGGCCGCCTCGATCAGGGGTTCCGCCGCGTTGCGGCCGGTCAGTACAACATGGGTCATTTCCGGTTTCTCTGTGCGCAGGAACGTCAGGACCTCGTCGATCGACAGATAGTCATAGCGCAGCGCGATGTTGATTTCGTCCAGCAGCACCATGCGGATTTCCGGGTCACGGATCAGTTCCTTGGCCTTTTCCCAACCGGCCTGTGCGGCGGCGATGTCGCGGGCGCGGTCCTGGGTTTCCCAGGTGAAGCCTTCGCCCATTGCGTAAAACTGGCAGAGATCGCCAAAATGCCCGGTGATCAGGCTGCGCTCGCCGGTGTCCCATGCGCCCTTGATGAATTGGACAACAGCGCAGGGCATGCCATGCGCGATACAACGCAGAATCATGCCAAACCCGGACGAAGACTTGCCCTTTCCCGGTCCGGTGTGGACAATTATCAGCCCTTTCTCACCTTCTTTCTTTGCCATGATCTTGTCGCGCGCGGCCTTTTTCTTGGCCATTTTGGCGCTGTGGCGGGCAAGAGTTTCGGGGCTGTCGGTCTGGTCGGGCATGACGGTCTGTCCTCGTGCTTGACAAAAGGGATGCGCTCGCGCACTCAGGGCGCACGTTGGTTCCTGTCCTTATGGCAGGCGAAGAGGGAATGCGACAGGGTTTGCGATTTGAAAGATCGCCCGTCCAAGCGCAGCCGCCCCCGCGACCGTGACCGGAGAGGTCATCCAAGCCACTGGCCCACACAGGCCGGGAAGGTGGATGACCATGGGGGCTCCCCCCGATATCCGCAAGCCGGGAGACCTGCCAGCGTTGATGTTTACGGGCAGACGGGGTGTTTCTGCGACCGGATGGGTGACTCTGGTCGTGTGTCTTGTGCGCTCGGTTTTATCCTCTGGACTTTCCCCTGATGCCCTACAGAGGGAAAGTTGCGATGACGGCCATTCTAAGTGTCTGTGTGACCTGCCGAGAGGCAGGGTCCGACCCCGAGGACGGCATCCGCCCGGGCGCGCATTTGCGCGACAGGCTTGAGGCGCTTGAATGCCCCGAAGGGGTAGAGATCCGCGCAGTGGAATGCCTGTCCGCCTGCAAGAACGGCTGTGCTGTCGCGCTCTCGGCGCCGGGCAAGTGGAGCTATGTCTATAGCCATATGAGCCCCGAAAACGCCGCCGACATTCTGGAAGGATCCGCCGCCTATGCGGCCACGGCCGACGGTTTGGTGCCCTGGCGTGAGCGCCCGGTGATCTTTCGCAAACAAAGTCTCGCACGTATTCCGCCGCTTTTGGCACAGCCCGATCCACAGGAGTAGATCATGTCCGATCTGACCAAGATTCCCGTCACAGTCATCACCGGTTTTCTCGGCGCGGGGAAAACCACGTTGATCCGCCACCTGATGGCCAATGCGGGCGGGCGCAAGCTGGCCGTTCTGGTCAATGAATTTGGCACCGTTGGCGTCGATGGCGACATCTTGCGCCAATGTGCTGATGAAAATTGCCCCGACGAAAACATCGTTGAGCTGGCCAATGGCTGTATCTGCTGCACCGTCGCGGATGAATTTATTCCCACAATCGAGGCGCTGATGGCGCGGCCGCAGAAGCCGGATCATATCCTGATCGAGACCTCTGGGCTGGCGTTGCCCAAACCTTTGCTCAAGGCGTTTGACTGGCCTGCGATCCGGTCACAGATCACGGTCGACGGCGTGATTGCCCTGGCCGATGCCGAAGCTGTGGCAAGCGGGCGTTTCGCACCGGATGTGGCGGCGGTGGATGCGCAGCGGCAAGCTGACGACAGTCTGGATCACGAAACGCCATTGTCAGAAGTGTTCGAGGATCAGATCAATTGCGCCGATCTTGTGTTGTTGTCCAAGGCGGATCTGGCCGGAGAGGCCGGTATGGCCGCGGCCCGCGCCGTGATCGAGGCCGAGGCGCCACGCAAGTTGCCGATGCTGGCGCTGACCGAAGGGGTGATTGATCCCGACGTCGTGCTGGGTCTGGGTGCCGCCGCCGAGGATGATCTGGCGGCCCGGCCCAGCCACCATGATGGCACCGATGACCACGAGCACGAGGATTTCGACACCGTGGTGATCGAGCTGGGCGAGATCGAAGATCCAGAGCACCTCGTCGCGGCAATCGCACGTCTGGCGCAGGAGCAGAAGATTTTGCGCGTCAAGGGCCATGTGGCGGTGGCGGGCAAGCCGATGCGGCTGTTGGTGCAGGCTGTCGGCGCGCGGGTCCGTCATCAATTCGACCGCCCCTGGGGCAGCGATCCGCGCCGCTCGGCGCTGGTGGTGATCGCCGAGCATGACGATCTTGACCCGGATGCGATCCGCACGGCCCTGGGCCAGGCTCTGCCTGCCTGATGCATATCGTCTTTCGCGAAAGCCACGGTCTGGAAGAGACCGAGACGCCCATGGATCTGGGGCAAACCCCCGCCGATCTGGTGGCGCTGTCCTTTTCGGACAGTGATCTTGGGGCTTTCGCGGCGGGCTGGCATCGCGCCAATGGGGGCTTGCCCAGTTTGCGGCTGGCCAATCTGGTGGCGCTGCGCCATCCGGTTTCGGTGGACACCTATGTCGAGTCCACGCTGGCCGGGGCCAAGGGTATTCTGGTGCGTCTGATCGGCGGCGAGGCCTATTGGCCCTATGGCTTGGCCTCGCTTCAGGATCTGGCGCGGCGCAAGGGGATTGCGCTGGCGGTTTTGCCCGCCGATGGCCGCGACGATCCACGTCTTGATGCGCTGTCGACCCTGCCGGTATCGTCCCTGCGGCGGCTCAAGACGCTTTGCGATGCGGGGGGCGCAGTGGCGGCGCAGGCGGCGCTGGCGCAAATGGCGTTGGCCTCCGGGTTTTATGCCGGGCCGGTGTCCGGCGACAAACGCCTGCCGGCTCAGGGGTTTTATCATCCCGATCTTGGCCCGCTCGACACGTTGGAGCCCCGAGGCAAGGACAAACGACCGCTGGCGCTGGTCAGTTTCTATCGGTCATACTTGAGTGCGGCGGATATGGCGCCGGTCGATGGTTTGATCGCGGGTTTGGACCAGCGCGGGTTTCAGGCCTATGGGGTTTTCGCGACCTCGCTAAAGGCGGCGGGTATGGCGGATTGGCTGCATGCGGCGCTGGGGTCACGCCAGCCGGATCTGGTGGTGAATGCCACCGCATTTTCGATGCAGGGGGCCGATGGCGCAACGCCCTTTGATCGTTATGGCTGTCCGGTGTTTCAGGTTGCACTCTCGACCGCGCAACGCAAGGACTGGGCAGAGTCGGAACGCGGGCTGTCGCCGTCTGATCTGGCGATGCATGTTGTCCTGCCCGAGGTTGACGGGCGGCTGCATGCGGGCGTCGTGTCGTTCAAGGCCCCCGGCGCGCGGGACCCGGATCTGCAATATTCGCGCTTTGCCCATCGTGCCGATCCCGCGCGGATTTCGGCCGCGCTGGATCGGATCTGCGCCTGGCATCGGCTGGGCCAAACCCCGGTGGCGCAGCGCAAACTGGCACTGGTGTTGTCGACCTATCCGGGGCGCGATTGGCAGATGGCGCATGCGGTGGGTCTGGATGCGCTGGCCTCAAGCGACGGGGTGCTGACCGCGCTGGCGGATCAGGGGCATTCCGTGACCCCCGGCGCTGCGGCGCGCGATCTGGACACGGCGCAGATCAGCTGGCCGCTGGCCGCCTATCGTGCCGCGCTGGACGCTTTGCCGAGCGCATTGCGGGATGACCTGACCGCGGTCTGGCGCGCGCCCGAAGACGACCCCGCCTGTGTCGCGGGGGCCTTTCGCTTTGCGGCGATTGACCGGGGGGGTGTCCTGTTGGCGCTGCAACCCGAACGCGGGGCGCAGGACAATCGCGAAGAGATCTATCACGATCTCGCCCGCACGCCGCGCCATGGCTATGTCGCTTTTTACCTCTGGCTGCGCGCCATGGGGATCGACGCGCTGATCCATATGGGCGCGCATGGCACGTTGGAATGGCTGCCGGGGAAATCGGTGGCGCTGTCGGCAACCTGTTGGCCAGAGGCGCTGATCGGGGCCTTGCCGGTTGTCTATCCGTTTATCGTGAATGACCCCGGCGAGGCCGCACAGGCCAAGCGGCGCATTGGCGCGGTGACATTGGGCCATATGCCGCCGCCGATGCGTGCCGCGCAGCTGCCGGTCGGGATGGCCCGGCTTGAACGCCTGCTGGATGAATATTCCACCGCCGACGGGCTGGATCCGGCGCGGCGCACGCGGCTGATCGGGGCCATCCGTGACGAGGCGGATGCCAGCGGTGTCAGCGCCGATCTTGGCATTCCTGCCGCCGCCAGCCCGGCCGAGGTGATCACCCGCGTCGACCGGTTTGTCTGTGACATCAAGGAGAGCCAGTTCGGCGACGGGCTGCATGTCTTTGGCCAGGGGGAATGTGGCACAGAAGAGCTGGCCGGGGTGTTCACCGCACTGGCGGGGCGGCGGGTGGCCGCCGGCCCTTCGGGCAGTCCCGCGCGTGGACGCCGCGAGGTGCTGCCGACCGGGCGCAACATGTATTCCGTCGATCCACGGGCCGTGCCGTCCCGTGCGGCCCATGCCCAGGGCGTGAAACTGGCCGAAGAGCTGCTGCGCAAACATTTGCAGGACCACGGAGATTGGCCGCAGGGGTTGGTGGTTGATCTTTGGGGGTCGGCAACGATGCGCACCGCAGGCGAGGAATTCGCCATGGCGCTGCATCTTGCCGGGCTCAAGCCGGTCTGGGACGATGCGGCGGCGCGGGTGACCGGGGTCGAGGTGATCCCGCTGGCCTTGCTTGGGCGGCCGCGCATTGACGTCACCCTGCGCGTGTCGGGGCTGTTTCGCGATATTTTCCCCGGATTGGCGCAATTGTTCGAAACCGGGGCAGAGGCGCTGACCGCCCGTTTGGTCGCGGGCGAGGAAAGCGGCGCGGACAATCCCTATGCCACGCGGATTGCGCGTGTCTTTGCGCCCCGCCCCGGCCAATACGGTCTGAACATGGGGGCGGCGCTGGATGATTTCACGCCAGAGGCGCGTTTGGCGGCGGGCGAGGCATGGATCGCGGCCTCCAGCCATGCAATTGCCAAGGATGGCAGCCTGCGCCCCGATCGTGACGCGCTTGAGACCCGTTTGCGCGGTGCGGACAGTTTCGTGCATGTGCAGGATCTGGCGGAAACCGATCTGCTTCTGGCATCGGATTATGCCGCGCATGAGGGCGGGTTTGCCGCCGCTCTGGCCAATCTCGGGCAGGCGCGTCCGGCGCTTTATCATCTGGATGCCACCCGCCCCGACAGCCCGCGCGCCCGCAACCAAAGCGAAGAGATCGCCCGCGTTGTCCGCGCCCGCGCCGCTGATCCGGCCTGGGCCGAGGGCATGATGCGGCACGGGTTTCGCGGCGGGGCCGAGATTGCGGCGACGCTGGATCACCTTGCCGCTTTTGCGCATCTGGCACAGACCGTGCCGGCGCATCTGTTTGACCTCTATTTCGAGGCGACGTTGGGACGTGACGCCGTGGTCGAGTTCATGGCGCGTGACGCACCCGAAGCGCTGGCCGCGCTGCAGGATCTGTTTCGCCGCCTGCGCGAAGCCGGTCTTTGGGTCACCCAGAGCAATTCGATCATCGCCCGGCTGGAGAGCGCCACATGACCGCGCGCATCTATGGCCGCTGTCCCAGCGCGCGGCATCCAATGGCCAGCGGTGATGGGCTGGTGGTGCGGCTGCGACCACGGAACAATCGGTTAAGCCGCGATCAGGCGCATGCCATTGCGGCCGCGGCGCGGCGCTTCGGCAACGGCATGATCGACTTGCCCGCCCGCGCCAATCTGCAACTGCGCGGGGTGCGCACAGAAAACCATGCGGCGCTGATTGACGCGCTGGTGCCACTGGGGCTGATCGAACCAGAGGGTTCCGAAGACACGCAGGTGCCGCGCAACATCCTTGTCACGCCTTTCGCGGATGCGGCGACCTATGCGCTGGCTGACGCGCTGCGGCGCGCATTGGTCACGGTGCCGGATCTGTCGCATAAATTCGGCTTCATGCTGGATTCCGGGCCGGCCCCGGTCATGCGCGATATTTCGGCTGACATCCGGCTTGAACGTGGTGCCGATGGCGGTTTGATCCTGCGTGCAACCGGGCTGGAGCTGGGCGCAGCCGTCACCGAGGCGCAAGCGCCAGAAGCGATGTGCGATTTGGCGCGCTGGTTTGTCGAGGTCGGGGGGCTTTGTGACGGCAGGGGCCGTATGGCACAGGTGATCGCGCGCGGCGCACGCCCCGACGCGGCGCTGCGTCCCACCCACACCCCCGCGCCCGCGCCAATGATTGCGAATGCGCCTGTTGTGCCGGGGCTGGTCCCGCAGGGCGCGTTGGTGGGATTGGAATTTGGCCTGCTGCATGCCGACACGCTGGACCGGCTGGCGGCGCTTGGCCCGCTGCGTCTGACGCCGTGGCGGATGCTGCTGATCGAGGGCTTGCGCGCAATGCCACTGTGCCCCGATCTGGGCGGTCTGATCACCGATCCGGGCGATCCGCGGCTGCGTGTCTTTGCCTGTACCGGCGCGCCGGGGTGTTTGCAGGGGCAGGGGGATGTGCGTGCGCTTGCCCGCCGCCTTGTGCCCAATCTGGCCTCGGACAAGGTTCTGCATCTGTCTGGCTGTACCAAAGGCTGTGCCGGGCCGGGGCACGCCGATCTGACACTTGTTGCCACCCCTGCGGGGGTTGATCTGGTCCGGGGCGCGCGCGCGGGTGACACGCCGGTCCGACACGGGCTGACGACCCCTGATATCCTGCAATTACCGGAGTTTTCGTGATGGCCCATGTTTATGAAACGGATGGCGCAACGATCTATGCGCAATCCTTTGCCACCATCCGCGCCGAGGCCGATCTGGCCCGGTTCACGCCCGAAGAAGAGCCGGTGGTCGTGCGCATGATCCATGCGGCGGGGCTGGTCGGATTGGAACGTGATGTGCGGTTCAGCCCCGGCATGGCGATTGCGGCCCGTGCCGCGCTGGAACGTGGGGCGCCGATCCTGTGCGACGCCCGTATGGTCAGCGAGGGGATCACGCGCGCGCGCCTGCCTGCCGACAATCCGGTGATCTGTACCCTGCATGACCCAGAGGTGCCCACACGTGCGCGCGACATGGGCAATACCCGGTCGGCCGCCGCGCTGGAGCTGTGGCGCCCGCATCTGGCGGGGGCGGTGGTGGCCATCGGCAATGCCCCGACAGCGCTGTTTCATCTGCTCAACATGCTGGAAGATCCGGCGTGTCCACGTCCGGCGGCGATCATCGGCTGTCCGGTCGGATTTGTCGGCGCGGCGGAATCCAAGGCCGCATTGATCGCGGCCCCGCCGGTGCCTGCGGTGATTGTGCAGGGGCGGCTTGGCGGTTCGGCCATCACAGTGGCGGCGCTGAATGCGCTGGCCTCGCGCAAGGAGTAAGCGACATGGGACGTATTATCTGTGCCGGTCTTGGGCCGGGCGATCCCGACCTGATGTCACGCCGCGCCGACCGCGCAGTGCGTGGTGCCAGCGATATCGCCTATTTTCGCAAGAAAGGGCGATTTGGCCAGGCCCGCCGGATTGTCGAGGGGATGCTGCCCACCGCTGTTCGTGAACATGCGATGGAATATCCTGTCACCACCGAAATCCCATTTGACAGCCCGGAATACAACCAGCTGCTGGCAAGGTTCTATGATGACTGGGCGGCGCGGCTGACCACGCTGGCGCAAGACCGCGATGTGGTGGTGTTATGTGAGGGTGATCCGTTTTTCTACGGCTCGTTCATGCATCTTTACACCCGCCTGCGCGACCGGTTGGAGATCGAAGTGATCCCCGGCATCACGGGCATGACGGGCTGTTGGACCGCGATTGGCGAGCCGATGACATGGGGCGACGACGTAATGTCCGTGCTCATGGGGTCGATGTCAGAAGATCAATTGGCCGCCCAGATGCAGGGGGCCGATGCAGTGGTGGTGATGAAAACCGGCCGTAATCTGCCAAAGATCAAGCGCGCGCTGGACCGCGCCGGGCGGCTGTCACAGGCCTGGCTGGTCGAGCGCGGCACAATGCCCGATCAACGCATCGCGCGGCTGATCGACACCGACGAAGGCGATTGCCCGTATTTTGCAATCGTGTTGGTGCATGGTCATGGCCGCCGTCCAACCCTGGTCGAGGCCGCGCAATGAGCGGCTGGGTGGTTGTGGCCGGGCTGGGACCGGGGGCAGAGGATCTGGTGACGCCAGAGGTGCGCGCCGCGCTGGATCAAGCCACGGATATTGTGGGTTATATTCCCTATGTCGCCCGCATAGCGCCCCGTCCGGGGTTGCGGTTGCACAGCTCTGACAACCGGGTCGAGCTGGACCGCGCCCGTCATGCGCTGGAGATGGCGGCGCAGGGGCTGCGCGTGGTGATTGTGTCTTCGGGTGATCCGGGGGTGTTTGCCATGGCCTCGGCGCTGTTCGAACAGGTAGAGGCCAGCCCGGAGGCCGCGCAGACCGAGATCCGTATTCTGCCGGGCATCACCGCAATGCTGGCGGCGGCGGCGCGGGTCGGGGCACCGCTGGGCCATGATTTCTGTGCAATCAACCTCAGCGACAATCTCAAGCCTTTTGCGCTGGTTGAACATCGCCTGCGCCATGCGGCGCGGGGTGATTTCGCGATGGCGTTTTACAACCCGCGATCCAAGGCCCGCCCGCATCAATTTGCTCGGGTGCTGGACATCCTGCGCGAGGAATGCGGGCCGGATCGGCTGATCATCTTTGCGCGGGCGGTGTCGACCGCACAGGAGACGGTGCAGGTTGTCACCCTCGATCAGGCGACACCGGATATGGCGGATATGCGCACGGTGGTTCTTGTCGGCAACAGCGCCACGCGCCGCACCGGCGATTGGGTCTATACGCCGCGCGGGGCCACATTGTCCGGGGTCACCCCATGATCGCGCAACCACTCAAAGACCCCCGCCGTCGTGTCGCAGGTGGCGCGCGCAGGCAGGTCGGGGCGGTCTATCATGATGACCTCGATCCCCAACACCCGCGCCGCCAGCAACTTGGCCTCGGCACCGGTGCCGCCGGAATTCTTTGCCACGATGTGGCTGATCGCATGACGGCGCAACAGGGCGCTGTCGTCGGCCTCGGTAAAGGGGCCGCGGGCGATGACAACCTCGGCATGGCGCAAGGGCAGGGGCGCGGCGGGTGGATCCACCAACCGCACAAGGTAGTGGTGATGCGTCTGCGCGGCAAACAGATCAAGCTGCTGCTTGCCGATGGCAAGGAACACCCGCGCGGGGGGCTGTGTCTGTGGCGGCGGCAGGGCGCTTGGCGCGTCCTGCACGCTTTGGACATGCCGCCAGCGATCCCCGGCACCCGGTTGCCACGGCGCACGTTCAAAACCCAGCAAAGGCGTGCCGGTCTCGGCACAGGCGGCAATCGCGTTCTGGCTGATCCGGGCGGCAAAGGGATGCGTCGCGTCGATCACATGGCTGATCTTTTGGGCGCGGATATAGGCGGCCAGCCCGGCGCTGCCGCCAAATCCGCCGATGCGCGTTGGCAGCGGCTGGGCCGCCGGGGCCAATGTGCGTCCGGCATAAGAGAAGGTCGCCGGGATCGGCGTGTCGGCAAGACGGCGGGCCAGCTGGCTGGCTTCGCTGGTGCCGCCAAGCAGCAAGAGGCGGGTCATGTCTGATCCTTGGCTGAATGTGATCGGTCTGGGCGAAGATGGCCTGTGCGGGCTGTCGGATGCAAGCCGCGATGCAATTGCGCAGGCACAGGTGATCTTTGGCGGGCCGCGCCATCTTGATCTGGTGCAGGCCGGCACGCGCGGTCGGCCCTGGCCGGTGCCGTTTGATCTGGCGCCGGTGCTGGCATTGCGCGGACAGCCTGTGGTGGTGCTGGCCTCGGGGGATCCGTTCTGGTTTGGCGCCGGCAGTATGCTTGCGCAGCGGCTGGCCCCCGACGAATGGCGCGCCCATCCGGTGGCGGGTGTGGTGTCGCTGGCCTGTGCGCGCCTGGGTTGGCGGGTCGAAGAGACCCGTGCTCTGGCCCTGCATGCGGCAGAGTTCACCGCCCTATCTACGGTGCTGCATCGCAGTGCAAAGATCCTGGCCACCCTGCGGGATGAGGCGGCGCCAGACGCATTGGCGCAATGGCTGACAGCGGCGGGGTTTGGCGCGGTGCGGATGCATGTGCTCGAACGGCTTGGCGGTCCAAAGGAGCGCCACCGCCAGACCCGCGCAGATGACTTTCAGCTCGACGGGATTGCCGCGCCGGTGGCTGTTGCGCTGGATGGGGCCGATCTTGTGCGCGGGATCGGGCTATCCGGTGTGCCGGGCCGGGGCGAGCATCTGTTTCACCATGACGGGCAGATTACAAAATCACCGCAACGTGCGCTGACCCTTGCAGCGCTTGCCCCGCGACCCGGCGAGATGCTGTGGGACATCGGCGGTGGTTCCGGGTCGGTGTCGGTTGAATGGGCGCTGGCGGGTGGTCATGCGCTCACGATTGAGCCGCGCGCCGAACGGTGCGCCAATATCCGTGCCAATATTGCGACTTTTGCCTTGTCGCGGCAGATCACCCTGCTTCAGGGCCGCGCGCCAGAGGTGCTGAGCCACGATCTGCCGACGCCGGATGCGATTTTTGTCGGCGGTGGCGGCTCGGCGGATCTGTTTGCCGCGCTTTGGGGCTATTTGATGCCCGGTGCCCGGCTTGTCGTCAATGCGGTCACGCTGGAAACCGAAACCCTGTTGCTGGCAATGCAGGCACAGCATGGCGGGACGCTGACCCGGATTGACATTGCCCAGGCCGCGCCCTTGGGGCGGTTGCGTGGCTGGGTCAATGCACGTCCGCTGGTGCAATGGGCGGTGACGCGATGACGGAGCCGGGTTTGTTCGTCGGGCTTGGGTTTCGCAAATCCGTAAGTGCCGAGGCCCTGACAACGGCTTTGACTGCGGCCCTGGCTGCGGCTTTGGCCGAGGTCGGGGCACAGGCCGGACCGGCAGATCAGGCCAGACCGGTCGATGGTGTCGCCACAGCCAGGGCCAAGGCACAGACACTGGCCGCCCTTCTGCCTGATGCGCCGGTGATCGGTGTTGATGTGGCCGGCGTTGCAACCCCCACGCAATCATCGGCCGCGCTGGCCGCCTATGGCACCGGGTCCGTGGCCGAAGCGGCGGCGTTGATCGCGGCGGGACCGGGCGCACGGCTGTGTCAGACACGCAGGATTATTGGCGGCGTCAGCGTCGCAATCGCACGAGGAGAGACAACATGACGGTGCATTTCATCGGGGCTGGACCGGGGGCGGCGGATCTGATCACCCTGCGGGGGCGCGATCTGATCGCGGCCAGCCCGGTTTGTCTTTATGCCGGGTCGCTGGTGCCCGAGGCGCTGTTGGCGCATTGCCCGCCGGGCGCGCGGATCGTCAACACCGCGCCGCTGTCGCTGGACGAGATCATAGATCTGATCGCCGAGGCGCATCGCGCGGGTCAGGATGTGGCGCGGCTGCATTCCGGGGATCTGTCGGTCTGGTCGGCGATGGGCGAACAATTGCGCCGCTTGCGCCGGTTGGACATCCCCTATGACGTCACCCCCGGCGTGCCCAGCTTTGCCGCCGCCGCGGCGACGCTGGGCGCAGAGCTGACCCTGCCGGGCGTGGTGCAATCGGTGGTGTTGACGCGGGTATCGGGGCGCGCCAGCGCAATGCCCGCCGCAGAGAGTCTGGAAAACTTTGCCCGCACCGGGGCTGTGCTGGCGATCCATCTGTCGGTGCATGTGCTGGACAAGGTGGTCGCCACATTGCGCCCGCATTACGGCGCAGACTGTCCCGTTGCGGTGGTCTGGCGCGCAAGCTGGCCGGATGAGCGGGTGGTGCATGCCACCCTGGACACGTTGGAAACCGCCGTCGGCGCCGAAATGGCGCGCACGGCGCTGATCCTGGTTGGCCGGTCGATCGGGGCAGAGGACTTTGCCGAGAGCCGTCTTTATGCCGGGGATTACGATCGCCGCTACCGTCCTGTGGGCACCGATCCCCGCTTTCCGGAGACCGGCGCATGACGCCCGGTCTGGTGATTTCCGGCGCGGCGTCGGGCGTGGGGAAAACCACCTTCACGCTGGGGCTGATGGCGGCGCTGCGGGCGCGCGACATGGCGGTGCAGCCGTTCAAATGTGGTCCCGACTATATTGATCCGGCCTTTCACACCGTGGCGTCGGGGCGGGCCTCGTTCAATCTGGATGGCTGGGCCATGTCAGCAGAGCGCATGCATGCGCTGGCGGATCGGACAGCCGATATTGCGCTGGCCGAAGGGTCGATGGGGCTGTTTGACGGCGTGGCGGTGCCGGGTGAAACCGGCGCAGGGGCCAGTGCCGACATCGCCGCGCTGATGGGCTGGCCGGTGATCCTGGTAATTGATGTGACCGGACAGGCCCAGAGCGCCGCCGCCGTGGCGCAGGGCCTGGCACGGTTTCGCGCGGATGTACCCATCGCCGGGGTGGTGTTGAACAATGTTGCCTCGCCGCGCCATGATACGCTGGTGCGGGCCGGGTTTGCGCAGGCCGGGATTGCCGTTCTGGGCGCTTTGCCGCGTCAGGTCGGGATCGAGCTGCCCTCGCGCCATCTTGGGCTGGTGCAGGCCGAAGAAACCGCAGATCTTGAAAGATTGCTGAGCGAGGCAGGCAAGGCCGTGTCGCAGTATTGCGATCTGGACGCGATTGTTGCGGCGGCACGGTCCGGGGCGGGCCATGCCAGCGCGCCGCCGCCGCCAACGCGCCCACCCGGGGCACGTATTGCCCTGGCGCGGGATTCGGCCTTTTCCTTTGTCTATCCGCATCTGATAGAGGGCTGGCGCAGCGCCGGCGCAACGATCCTGCCGTTTTCGCCGCTGGCGGATGAGGTCCCGGATGACAGCGCGGATTGTTGTTGGCTGCCGGGCGGCTATCCCGAACTGCACGCAGGGCGGCTGGCGGGCAATGACCGGCTGCGGTCCGGTCTGCACCGTTTTGCCCAGACCCGCGCCGTCCACGGTGAATGCGGGGGCTATATGGCACTGGGGGCCGGGCTGGTCGATGCACAGGGGCAGCGGCACCAGATGCTGGGGTTGCTGGGGCTTGAGACCAGTTTTGCCAAGCGCAAAATGAACCTGGGCTACCGTCTGGCAGAGCTTTCTGCGCCAATGCCGGGGTTCGAGGTGGGCACACGCCTGCGTGGGCATGAGTTCCATTATGCCCGTATCCTGAGCCAGCCGGATGCCCCGCTTGCCGAAGTGCGTGATGCCAACGGCCTTGTCGTGGCGCAAACCGGATCGCAACGCAAAAGCGCGGCTTCGGGCCATGCTGCGGCCGGTGGTCAGGTCAGCGGAACCTTCTTTCATCTTATCGCCGAGGCCAGCCAATGAGCGCATTTGTCTCCTTTGTGTCGTCTGGTGCGGGCGACCCGGACCTGCTGACCCTCAAGGCGGTGGACCGGTTGCAACGCGCCGATGTGGTGTTGTTTGATGATCTGGCTTCGGGGCCGGTCCTAAGCCATGCGGGGGCCAATGCCGAGCTGATTGCCGTTGGCAAACGGGCGCGCCGCCCCTCGGTCAAGCAGGATCATGTCAACCGTCTGTTGGTGGATCATGCCCGAACCGGCGCGCGGGTCGTGCGGTTGAAATCCGGGGATAGCGGAATTTTTGGGCGTCTCGAAGAAGAGATGATTGCGCTGGAGGCCGCGGAAATTGCCTATGAAATCATTCCCGGCGTGCCGTCGGCCTGTGCGGCGGCGGCAGCGGCGGGGTTGCCATTGACCCGGCGGTTGACCGCGCGGCGGGTGCAATTTGTGACCGGGGCGGATGTGACGGGCGAATTGCCCGAGACGCTGAATTGGCCCGCGCTGGCAGATTCCGAAGCCACAACAGTGGTTTACATGGGGAAACGCACCTTTCCCAAACTGGCGGCCGGTCTGATTGCCCACGGTCTGCCGCCGGAAACGCCGGCCCTGCTGGCCGAGGCCGTCGGCCATCCCGAACAACGCCTGCATCGCAGCACGGTTGCGACACTGGCCAAGCAGCTTGCCCAGGCGCGTCCCGACCAGCCGGCGGTGATCCTTTATGGCCCATTGGCCGAAACGAAAGCGGCGTTGGCGACATGCGGGGCTTGACTTGGCGGGCCGGCTCACGTCTATCTGAACCCCTGTTTGGTGCCCAGACATGCGCAAAGCGCAGGGCTCAATCGGGAACGGGGAAGGGTGGACCAAGTTGCGGCACCCAAAGCCCCGGCCGCCCCCGCGACTGTATGCGGAGAGCGCGTTCTGAAAGACCACTGGGGGGAGATGCCCTCTGGGAAGGTAGAGCGTTGCCTCGACCCGCGAGCCAGGAAACCGGCCATCGGATTATTTCAACCCGCCGTCGGGTGTGACGGCAAGGAGATCAAAGACATGCACATCGAACCCGGCGTCGTTACGGGCGCCAAACTCATCCTCAGCTACGCAACCGCGACAACCGCGGGGCTTTATACGCTCAAGACCGCCTTTGACGCGGTGCGCCAGCAGGGGCTGGGCTCGCTCGCGTTGCGCACGGTTGTGGCGACGGCGGCAGTGTTGGTGTTTTTCCAGATCCTGCCGCATTACCCGGTTGGCGTGTCAGAAGTGCACCTGATCCTTGGCTCGACCCTGTTCCTGATGTTGGGCGCCGCGCCGGCCGCGATCGGCCTGGCGCTGGGGCTGTTGATTCAGGGCATTGTGTTTGCCCAGTTCGACCTGCCGCAATACGGAATGAACGTGACCACGCTGCTGGTGCCGCTGTTCGGCTTGCAATATCTCGCGCGGCGTCTGATCGCGCCGGGCACCGCATATGTTGACCTGAAGTACAGCCAGGCGCTGGCGCTTTCGACCGCTTACCAAGGTGGTATTGTGGCCTGGGTGGCGTTCTGGGCCGTTTATGGTCAGGGCTTTGCCGAAGTTGGCCAGGTGATGGCATTTGGCGCGGCTTACATGCTGGTGATCCTGCTGGAGCCGCTGGTCGATCTGGCCGTTCTGGCCGCTGCAAAACGGCTGCAAGGGCTGAAAGGCTCTGCCTGGGTGACCGCGCGGCTTTTTGCTTGAGCACCAGATGTGATTGAGACGACACCAAGGGGGCTTCGGCCCCCTTTTTCGGGAGTACGGGCTTTGGAAACACTGCGATGATCGAACTTGATCTGATCGGCATTGGAACCGGTAACCCGGATCACGTCACGGCCCAGGCCGTACAGGCGATGAATGCCGCTGACCTGATCCTGATCCCGTTGAAAGGGCCTGAAAAGACCGACCTCGCCGGTTTGCGGCGCGATCTTTTGGCGCGCCATTTGGACAACGCACAGACACAGGTGGTGGAATTCGACCTGCCGCAGCGTGATGTCGACAACCCGTCGTATCGCACCGGGGTGTCGCAGTGGCATGACGCCATTGCCGCATCCTGGGAACAGCAGATCCGCACAGTGCTGGGGGAAAATCCAGGCGGGCGGGTTGCCTTGCTGATCTGGGGCGATCCGATGTTGTATGACAGCAGCCTGCGGATTGCCGAACGGCTGGGGCGGCGGATGCCGCTAGAGCCACGTGTGATCCCCGGCATCACCTCGATTCAGGCGTTATGCGCCGCACATGCGATCCCGCTTAATACGGTGGGTGGGTCGGTCACGATCCTCACCGGGCGTCAACTGCGCGCGCAAGGGTGGCCGCCCGAAGCCGAGACCGTGGTTGTTGTGCTGGACAGCGGTGGCGCGTTTGAGACGCTCGACCCGGAGGGGATTTCGATCTGGTGGGGCGGCTGCGTGGCAATGCCGCAAGAGAGGCTGGTCGCCGGTCAACTGGATGCGGTCGGGGCCCAGATCATCAAAACCCGAGAAGACCTGCGCGCCCGGCATGGCTGGGTGATGGATATCTATCTTATGCGGCGCGCGGGGTAAGCGTTCGCCGAGATGACGCATGTCTGGCTTTGGGCGTACTTAACATAACCCTGATTATGGGGTGCGCGTATCTGTAGCCGCAAAGCTAAAATGTCACCCATGAGCAATTCAGGAATGTCACTCTCCCCCAAAAGACTAAGGGAGATC
>NZ_JAUOSD010000021.1:0-61969 GCF_030548265.1 Marinovum sp. 2_MG-2023
CACGCTGCAAGCCGAACTGGAAACCGCCAACGCCGATCTCGCCGAGCGGGACACCGCGCTGGCAGCCGCCCAGGAACGGGTGACGCAAAGCGAAGAAACGCTGACCCAAGCCACCGCACGCCTACAGGAGATCACCGCACGCCTACAGGAGGTCGAAGCCGAGCGCGATGCAGGGCAATCCGCGCTGGAGACAGCAAAGGCGCAAAGCGACACGCTGCAAGCCGAACTGGAAACCGCCAAAATTCGTGTGGGCCAGGTCGAGCGTGCACTAAGCCAGCATACCACTCGCCAGAAGGAACTCGAAACGGCACTTAGTGCAAGTCGGGCAGCCCAAGAAGCGGCCCAAGTGCGTGTGGGTCAGCTCGAGGGCGCATATGCGGAAACTACAGCCAGCCTGCAAGAAGCCGAAGCCGAGCGCGACGCCGCCCAAGTGCGTGTGGGTCAACTCGAAGGCGCATATGAGGAAACTACAGCCAGCCTGCAAGAAGCCGAAGCCGAGCGCAGCGCCTTGCAGAGCGATCTCGCCGGAAAATCTGCGCAAATGGAAGAATTGCAACATCGCTCTGATATGGCAAAGCGGGATTTGCGACGCGCCGAAGGCCAAATCGAGATCATCAAGGATTTGCTGCTGCGCACAGGTGGCCTATGAGCAAGAAACGCAAGAAGTCCCGTAACAAGAAGTCCAAAGTGACCGCCCGCCGCTCATCGTCCACGGCGCGCGCATCCACGAAAACCGGGTCGTCCATAACCCCGCAGGCGCAAATTGACCCCGCGCAGATCGAAGCGGCACCATTGGCCGAAACGAGTTTCGGCGACGACCTGCTCGAAAAGTGCCGGACCCGCTGGCAATATGGCAATTGGGATGACTTGATTGCACTAACGCAAGACGACATCACCCATGCAGCAGGGCGCGATAAGGTCGCCATGCTTGTGGCCGCCGGACATGCCCAAACCGGCGACATGGCACGGGCCCGACATTTTGCCAATCTCGCAATGGGCTGGGGTGTCAGCCGCGATATTGCAGCCCGGGTGCTGATTGGCTCTGCACACAACAGCTTGGCTTGCGCGGCGGCGGCTCTGGATCTTTCGGATGATGCCGAGACACATTTCCACGATTCCGTCAGCCTTGTCGAACCTCGAGCCGATGGCACGTTGCTGGCGCACAACCGTCGTTTCCGCGAAACCGCGCGGCTGGGTTTGTTCTCAGAGGCCAGCTCGCTTCTCGAACTCGAACTAAGGGGCCTGAACCGACCAGATGTGTCCGAAAATCCGGACCTGCAAACAAAGACGTTAGCCGAGAATTTGGCGTGGCTGCGCCGCAAGGCAGGATCTAATATTGCCGCGCTCCCCGATAGTGCACCTTTGACCTATGTACCGCTCGCCACCCCGCCCTCCGACGTCCTGGAAGCCCCACGTTTCAACATGGACGCATTCAATTATTATCGGGAAAAGAATTCAGGCTTCCTGTACCTGGATGTCAAATCTCTTCCCCGGTCCGGGCTGCATTACACCAAAACCTGCCTCGAAGACGTTGCCGGCAAGAATTTCAGCTTTTGTGAATGGTACTCTGAACCCGGCTGTTGCAAACAAATGCCATGTGCCCTGACGGGTTTTGACAAACCCTCTGAATTCGGCATCCGCATGATCAAATCCCATGATTTCGACATGAATGATCCAGCGTTTCCGACGGGAACGGCAGTCCGGCGTTTGGTACTTTTGCGCGACCCTTTGCTCATCCTGACATCATGGTGGGCCCTTGATGTGCTGCGGGCAAATGACGAAATGCTTTCGCGGCACGGGATTGATATGCAGAAGATCAACTATCTGCATGAGCGTGCCGTTGTGTCCTCGGCGCATGATTTGGTCGCGCGACATGGCCAAGCTTCAGTGGTGCAAACCCTCCCTGAGTGGTTGGATGACAAAGTCACATATATCAGTCGGTTTATTGAAAAATGGGGACGGGATAAGGGCGCAATTCTGGCTAATTATATGGATTTGCCACAGATATTGCCCGACTTACTATTACCCTGGCGCCGTTTTATGCCCACCGAAATGGAAGAACGTTTGGCCCACTTCGTGCAACACGCGGCCAGCGATTTCAGGCCACGATATACGCCCTGGGTTGGGCCGAACGATACATATTCCGCGTATCTGGAAACACATGCCGCTATGTTTGAAGAAGCTGCCGAAAAAATTCGGCGCAACGATACGAGGCAGCTCCTACCGAACGAAGGCTGAGTGTTTCAACCTGAGACCTCAATTCCAAGTGCCCGCAGAATTTCGATTTTATCGCCTTGATTTTTGGGCGAATTGGGATGGCAGACGATTGCATGTTTGCATGTCTCTGGACGTGTCTCATGGCGCTGGTAATATTGCGTGCGGTAAGGCCAGAAGCCGAAGACCTGTCTTTGCACAAACCCCAGTGATTGGAGAGGTCCAGCCGCCATCTTCGAGACAGGTTTCCCAACCTGAGGGGCGGTTGCTCCATGTGATGTCAAACTCGTCCAACAGTACAGCGTTGAGTGTTCGCTGATCGCTCCCGTCAAATCGTTGTTGTACGCGCTCGGCAATGCGACGCGTGGCGGTGCAAGGACGCATATAAAAGAAACCTGTACAGACGGCAAAACCCCAAGCTTCTTTTGCTTCGTTTGGAAAGGATCCAGGTTGAAACGCAAGATCTACGCCTTGTTTCAGAATGTCCGCAACAGGATCTTGAAGCCAGAAAGCGTCAACGTCGCTGAACAGGACGGAATGCCCCGCCTCGAGGTAAGCGAGCGCGGCTTCAAGCTTGAGAGAAACCGTGTATGCCGCTTTGTCGCTGGGAAAAGAGCTATGATGAAAATGCTCTTTGCTAGTGCCTGAAAATTCACGCGTTGCAGCGTTCAGCAGGCACGAGAAGCCATGGGACGTTAGGAAATCTCTTGAAACATCATCCGCACAGATAAATTCGGGGCAATCCCAGAAACGCGTTCTGCTTGTTGTGCCCAAGCCAATGCAAGTTCTTTATAGCTGGAATTAACGACGGAAAAGACCCGTAAATGCTCTGCATCGGGTGCAAGGGTTTCAATCTGGCTCATAAATTCCGCCGCCTTCTTATTTGGTACCTCAAGCCGAATTACATGGAGCTTGCTAAGTTGCAAAGGCTGCTACCAACCAACAGGCAGAGGTGGTCCTGAATGTTCGACCAGTTTTCCGCCGGGCTAAGCTATAGCATGGGTTTCATTTTCAGGCGGCGGCTTTCAGGTTCGGCGCCCGACTATCATATGCCTCGCCCGGCGTCAGCAGCCCGTGGGGTGAGTGCGGGCGGTTTTCATTGTAATAGGTGATCCAGGTGCCGATCCCCTCACGGGCCTCAGAGCCGGTCTCGAAGGCGTTCAGGTAGACGCACTCGTATTTCAGGGATCGCCAGAAGCGCTCGATCATCCGGTTGTCGATCCAGCGCCCGGGGCCGTCCATCGAGATCTTCACCTGCGCGTCGTGCAGCACGTCAGTGAAGTCGGTGCTGGTAAATTGCGAGCCCTGGTCGGAGTTGAATATCTCTGGCGGGCCGTATCTGGCCAGCGTCTCCTTCAGTGCTTCGACGCAGAACCCCGCATCCATCGAATTCGACAGCCGCCAGGTCAGAACCTTCCGGCTGTGCCAGTCCATGATCGCCACGAGATACAGGAAGCCCCGGCGCATCGGGATATAGCTGATGTCGGTGCACCAGACCTGATTGGGTCGGGTGATGACCAAGCCTTTGAGAAGGTACGGATAAATCTTGTGTGCGGGGTGTTTCTTGCTGGTCCGGGGCTCCTGGTAGATCGGCACCAGCCGCATGAGCCTCATCAGCCGCCGAACACGGTGGCGACCGCATCTGTGCCCCTCTCGCTGCATGTGCCGGGCCATCTGCCGCGACCCGTACCAGGGCGTTTCCAGGAACTGCCGATCGATAATTTCCATGAACGCCAGGTTCTCGGCGCTTTCCCCGCGCGGCTGATAGTAGAGGCTGGAGCGTGCCAGCGACAGCAGGCTGCACTGGCGCCGGACGCTGAGATCGGGATGATCCTGCTTCACCGCTTTCTGCCTCCAGCGCCGAGGATGAGACTGGAGGCTTCCGACAAAAAATCGCGTTCCACGACCAGCTGGCCGATCTTGGCGTGCAGCTTCTCGACATCCTTCTCGGAAATCGCCGGCTCGGCCGATGCGGCACTGCCAAACGCCGATGCCATGTTCTCGATCGCCGTTCTCTTCCAGCCGCTGATCATCGTGGGATGCACGCCGTACTTCTTGGCCAGCTCGGCTGTCGTCAACTCTTCACGGATGGCCTCGAGAGCGACCTTGGCCTTGAACTCGGCCGAATAGCGTTTCCGCTTCGTCATCTGGGGGTATTCCTTCGTCAGTCGCGACAGCTTAGCAACTGGTCCGAAATCTCGCGAACACCTCTGTCTTGATCAATCGTTCAAAACAAGCGGGTCTTGCGATTTGGTCAGATCGTCGATGGCGCGTAGTTGGCCAATCAGCTGGGCCATTTTGTGCACCGGGATCATGTTGGGGCCATCGCTTGGCGCATTGTCAGGGTCTTCGTGGGTTTCGATGAACAACGCCGAAACGCCAACCGCGCAGGCTGCGCGCGCCAGAACCGGCGCGAATTCACGCTGACCGCCCGATGTGATGCCCTGACCGCCGGGCTGCTGTACCGAATGGGTGGCGTCAAACACCACCGGATAGCCGGTGGCCGCCATGGTGGGCAGGCCGCGAAAATCGCTCACCAGGGTGTTGTAGCCAAACGAGGTGCCACGGTCACAGAGCATGATCTTGTCGTTGCCGGTGCTGGCTACTTTTTCAGCGACATTCCCCATGTCCCACGGGGCCAGAAACTGACCCTTTTTGATATTGATCGCGCAGCCGGTTTGGCCCGCCGCCAATAACAGGTCCGTCTGACGGCACAGGAACGCCGGGATCTGGATTACATCTACCACCTCGCCTGCCGGGGCACATTGGGCAGCGTCATGCACGTCGGTCAGGATCGGACAGCCAAATTCATCGCGAATTTTGGACAGGATCAATAACCCTTCTTCCATCCCCAGACCCCGCGTCGTGGTGATCGACGAGCGGTTGGCCTTGTCATAGCTGGCCTTGAAGATGAACCGGGTGCCGGTGGGTGCACAAGCCTCGGCAATTTTCTCGGCCATCATGCGCGCATGGTCGAGACTTTCGAGCTGGCACGGCCCGGTGATCAGGGCAAAGGGATTTTTGCCGCCAATGGCAATGTCACCGACAGTTACAATGCGGGGATTGGCGCGGGGATCGGTCATCACATGGTCTCCAAGGCAGCTTCGATACGGGGCACATCGGACGGGTTGTTCAACTCCCAGAACACACGACCGCGCGCCTCAACTTCGACACAGCGCACCGGCGTGCCGGCATGCAGGAAGCGCAGCTGTTCCAACCCTTCCAGCGTTTCTAACGGGCACGGGGGGTGCGCGACATAAGCCGCCAGCGCATCGGGGCGATAGGCATAGACGCCGACATGGTGAAACACCGGGATCGGCTCAGCCACCTTGCCCGGATCAATATAGGGCAGCACCTCTTTCGAGAAATAAAGCGCGTTCATTTGGGCATCAAAAACGGCCGTTGTGCCGCCGACACGGCCCTGCGCGCGGTCATTTTTCAACGCCTCATAGGTGTCGCGGTCACAGCGCAGCACCGGCGTGGCCATGCCAACGCTTGGGTCGGCTTTCATCGCGTCAATCAGCGCTTCGACAAACCACGGCGGGGTCAGCGGCGCGTCGCCCTGAAAATTCACGATCAGATCAGCTTTGATGCCGGAGGTCTTCATCGCATCTGCGCAGCGCGCCGTGCCGTTTTCACAGGCTTCATCGGTCATCACCACATCGGCCCCAAAACCGCGCGCGACCTCGGCAATGCGCTCATCATCGGTGGCAACATAAACCGCATCCACACCTTTGATTTGACATGCCGCCTCCCAGCTCATCTGGATCAGGGGTTTGTCGGAACCATCTTTTTGGCGCAGGATCGCAAGCGGCTTGGCCGGATAACGGGTCGAGGCATAACGGGCAGGAATGAAAATGACGGTTTTCATAAGGTCTCCGGATAAAGCGCAGAACATAATGGCGCAGAAATTTCATAACGGCCTCATGCCGGTTTAAACACCCCTGGCTTTAAACAACCCCGGTTTTAAACGACTTCGGTTCTAGACGACTCCGGCCCGCAACAGGTCATGGATATGCAACACCCCCAGCGGCTTGCGGTCCGCCCCGGCCACAATCACCACGTTGACCTTGCGTGCATTCATCACCGCCAGCGCCTCAGGTGCCAGACAATCGGGCGGCAGAACCAGCGGGTCAGTGCTTGCCACATCAATGGCTTTACGGCTCATCAGCCCGTCCATGTTGCGGCGCAAATCACCGTCGGTGATGATACCGCTCATGACATCGCCCTGCATCAACACACCGACGCCAAAGCCTTTGGATGTCATCGCCAACAACACATCGGTCATTGGCGCGTTCTGATCCAGTTTGGGAATGGCGCCGTCACCATGCATCAGATCGGCAACGCTGCGCATCTGTGCGCCCAGCTTGCCACCGGGGTGATAAATACCAAAATCCTCTGCCACAAACCCACGCTGTTCCATCAACGCCACCGCCAGCGCATCCCCAAGCGCCAGGGTCAATGTCGTCGACGTGGTCGGAGCCATGCCAATCAGACAGGCCTCAGGGCGGTCGGGCAAGGTCAGACGGTAATCGGCGGCCTTCATCAAGGTGCTGTCCGGTTTGGATGACATGCCAATCATCGGGATCGAAAAACGCTGGGTGTGATAAACAATGTCGCGCAATTCGCTGGTTTCACCGGAATTGGAAATCAACAGACAGACATCACCCGGCCCAATCATGCCCAGATCGCCATGGCTGGCCTCGGTGGCATGTACAAAATACGCGGGCGTCCCGGTCGAAGCCAATGTCGCCGCCAACTTACGCCCGATATGGCCCGATTTGCCAATGCCCGACACAATCACACGCCCGGTGCAGCTTAACACCTTGTCCACCACCGCCTCGAAATCGGCGGGCAAATGATCCGCGAGATAGGCCACCGCCTCTGCTTCGGTTGTTAAGACACGCCGTGCAATATCTGTGCTGCTGGGCGCTGCCCTAACGCAAGGATCATGGGAGGCCGGGGAATTCATATTGATAGCCCTCGCGCAGTAAGGTTAGAACGCAAGCTGCGTTACCACGGCATATTTGAAAACACTATGCTCAAGCCGCCCCATTTGTCATCCCTTGGGCCTTCACAAGACCGACCACTCCGTATCACAATAGGTGCGCGCGGCAAACGTTGCGTCTTCGGCTGCAAGATTTACAAAATCACACAGCTTGGCTATAGCCGCATCCACGACTGACAGAGGGAAATTATGTGTCCACAGCTCTCGTAACCGGTGCGGCCGGTTTTATTGGGTATCACGTTTGCGAACAGCTGATCGCAAAAGGATACGATGTGGTGGGTCTGGATTCGATGACCGACTACTACGATGTGTCGCTGAAACAGGCCCGTCTTGATCGGCTCGAAGGGGATAAATTCACCTTTGTCAAAGGCGCGGTGGAAGATCCCGCGCGGTTGATGGGGTTATTTGACACCCACCGGTTTGATTTGGTGGTGCATCTCGCAGCCCAAGCCGGGGTGCGCTATTCGATCGACAATCCGCGCGCCTATCTGGAAAGCAATATCGCGGGCACGTTTGAGTTGCTGGAGGCTGCGCGGGCTTTCCCGCCGCGTCATATGCTGTTGGCCTCGACCTCGTCGACGTATGGGGCCAACACGGTGATGCCCTATGTGGAAACCGCGCGCGCCGATCATCAGATGTCGTTTTACGCCGCCACCAAAAAGGCCGCCGAAGCGATGGCGCATTCTTATGCGCATCTTTATGATCTGCCGGTCACGATGTTCCGGTTTTTCACCGTCTACGGCCCTTGGGGGCGCCCGGATATGGCGCTGTTCAAATTCACCAAGGCGATCCTCGAAGGCGGCAGCATCGACGTTTACAACAATGGCGACATGAGCCGCGATTTCACCTATATCGACGATCTGGTCGAGGCACTTGTGCGCCTGTCTGATGTGGCACCGGTGCGCGGCGCGCCGCCTGCGGGCGACACCGACAGCCTCAGCCCGGTTGCCCCGTTCCGGGTGATCAATATCGGCAATTCCGCCCCGGTGAAGCTGCTTGATTTCATTACCGCCATTGAAAGCGCCACCGGGCACACCGCCACGCGCAACATGATGCCGATGCAGGCCGGGGACGTGCCCGCCACATGGGCCGATACCGCGCTGCTGACCAATCTGGCCGGTAAGATCCCGCATACCGATGTCACAGAAGGTGTCGCCAACTTTGTGGCGTGGTATCGCGACTATTATAATTGCTGATACCGGGGGCTGACCCGCCCCCCCCCCCGCGGGTTCCTCATTCATAGCGAGATATTGCGGGTTTCGTGCCCCAAAACGCCGGGCACAGAGGGTCACATCTCTCTTTGAGAATACCTTGAAGCCGTCCTTCAGGCACCACAAGCCGTATGAATGAGTGGCAAATACTGGTGCTAAAAATCAATCCCGCTTTTTTCATATGGCCGTTCCGGGCGCAAAAGACGGGCGGTGATGTCAGAGAACGAGCTCCAGGTGCTGGCGAGAAACCGGTCGGTGGCGCTCAGCAAAATCATGTCCGCCAGCGCATATTGCAATTGCGCCTCGGATCGATCGTAAAGGCTGCGCGGCAGGGTGCGCAGACGGTCGCCATAACGTTTGGCAAACAGCGCATAGGTCTCGGGCAGATCAGCCGCGAGAAATATGGTTTTGGCCCGACCTTTGGCGATCAGCGTGTCAATGCGCGCGACAAAGCGGTCAGCCTGGCTCTTGGCGCGCCACGCCACGATTTCCTGATGGCGCCGGGCAGGCCAATTGCCGGGCGCTTCGGGGGCAAGGTGATCAAAGCCAGAGCCAGTGGCCATGCGAACATGCGCTGAGACATCGCTGGGATACTGCACAGTTTCCACCAGCTTCAGCACCGGGGCAGAGGGCACCAGCGCGTGCAGGAAAGCCTGTTCATCGTCGTGGTCGCGCCAAGGGCTTCTGAGCGTATAGGCTGAACGGATATAGACATCGCCATGCGCCTCATCGCCGGGCGGGATTATGATCGGGGCCTCATAGCGGGCACCCTCCTCGACCTCCATGTAGTTAAACACCGCAACCGCATGGGCGCGGCACAGATCGGCGATGCCATCCTCAATCACCGGGCCGGGATACTCGAACAGGTCCGACATCAGGCAATCGCAATGATGATCGCGCCGCCAGATCACAAACAGATCATACCCCGCACGCTGAGCAATGGAGGCCGCCGACGCGATGGCGCGCAGCCTGTTGGCCAGCCCGTGCTGGGCATCAATAAACAACCGCGGACGAACAAGCCGGCCACCTCGCCCCGCTGCGGGCCACCGGGCCGGGTACATCACTTCTTGAAACCGTGGCGCACATTCCGGATCGCCGTGGCGGCCTTCCAGGATTTTGATCTGTAGATATGATCAAGCTCGGAGCGCGTGTCATCCAGCGCCTTTTGCAATTGATCAAGCGCTTCTTTATCAGCGCTGATCCGCGCCGCCTGCTCAATGTGACGCGCCTGCGTTGTCTTAAGCTTTTCAGCCTGTTCCGCACATTCGTCTTCCAACGATTTCGTGCGAAGATGCAGCTTCTTGTTGTTTTCACGCAGCTGTGAATTCGCAGAGACTTGAGCATCGCGGGCCTGCCCCATGCGCAAAACCACCGCCCCAAGCGTCGCTTCGCGGTCCTGGCTTTGGCGTGCAGCCATAACAGCTTGTTTTTCGGCAGTGACCAAACGTTTGCACTGCAAATCGCTTTCCAGCGCGTCCTGTTCCACCTGATCGCGCAACTGCGCTATGTTTTCGTGCAACTGTACGCATTCCGCGCTCATCATCTCGCTCTCGGCAAGATCCGCTTTAAGCCGGGCTGCCTCCGCTTCAGCGGCATCAATTCTTGCATGCGCTTTTTCGCGCTCTTTAAGCGCTTTTTCTGCCGCGGCTTCCAGTGTTGAGATCGTCTCCTGCATCTCAGCAATATTCTGCGACAGAAACCCTTTTTCCTTGCTCAAGTCGCGATGCTCTTCGCCCTGTTTCAGCCGAGCTTGAAAATTCTGATCCAGATCCGCCAAATCAATGCTGCTGACATCGTCTGCGGCTATGGTCATGGCGTCGATCTGATCGGACACGCTGCGCAGATCGGTATCGTCTTTCAGGATATGTTGGGCCACGATCTGACACAGCGCCAGATCCGCATGAGGTTCCGGTTTTGCGCCTGTCTTTGCGCCTGTCAATGCGTGGTCTTCGGACACTCTGATGTTCAGGCGCTGTTCCAGCCGCTCCACCAGCGCGGCCGGTGCCCGCAACAGGCTGGCTTCATCCAAAAGAAGGATGCGGCTGCGCGCCTTGCGCACCGTACCAAGCAACTGTGTCAAGGCGTCGTTGCTGCGGCGCGCGGCTTCGGACGGCAACACTCCTTCGGTCAGCATCTCAGCAAGAGCAAGCGCGGGTGCTTTGCCAATCACCACCACGGGCAAATCTGTGGATGCTTCAAGGCCTGCTGGAATTGAGGCCGCACGCACTCCGGTCAAAGGGGGTTCAGCCTGCTCAAACAGCTTTTTCAAAGCCTCAAAGCCCCTTTCGGAACCCGATACGACAACCTGAATTTCAAGACCCGACTGCTGTGAGGCCGACGACTTGGGCGGATTGGTTTGTTTAGACATTCTCTCTCCTCGGGAACGCCAGACCGAAACGTTGCAACACAGTCAACGAGATTTGAAGCAACTGCAACCGCTGCATCACGCCTTCGTGATGCAGCGGTCTCGGTCAGTTTTCATAATGGCCCGTCTTGTGCCAGTTCCAGGCGTCCCGAATCATCTGCTGGACATCGGACCGGGCAGGTTTCCAGCCCAGTTCGGCCTCGGCGCGGGTGGACCCCGAGACCAGTTTGGTGGCATCCCCGGCCCGACGTGGACCTTCGGAATACGGCACCGCCTGATTGGTGACGGTGCGGGAGGCTTCGATCACTTCGCGCACCGAAAAACCCGACCCGGTACCAAGGTTGAACACCTCACTGCCGCGGCCATCCGCAAGCCATTTCAGCCCCAGAACATGCGCATCCACCAGATCGCAGACATGCACATAATCGCGGATACAGGTGCCGTCGGGCGTGGCGTAATCGGTGCCGTGAATGGTCAGTGCCGGCCGCTGGCCGTCAATTGCCTCCAGCATCACCGGGATCAGATGGGTTTCGGGGCGGTGGTGTTCGCCCACCTCGCCCTCAGGATCCGCGCCAGCCACATTGAAATAACGAAAGATCACGTGGCGCAGCCCGTGAGCCGCTTCGAAATCGCGCAGGATGTCTTCGATTGCACGCTTGGAGGCGCCATAGGCATTCAGCGGCAATTGCGGTGTATTTTCATCCAGCACCACGTTGTCATGTTCGCCATAAGTGGCACAGGTCGAGGAGAACACGAAGTTGAGACAGCCCGCAGCGGTGGCGGCTTCGATCAGGGTGAGCGATCCGGTGACGTTGTTGTGCCAGTATTTACCCGGTTCATTCATCGCTTCGCCAACCTGGCTAAGCGCGGCGAAATGCATGACCGCCACCGGCTTGTACTCGGCAAATACCGCATCCAGAGCGGCGCGATCGGTCAACTCACCCTCAACAAGCGGGCCGAATTTCACCGCATCCCGCCAGCCGGTGACAAAATTGTCAAAGGTGACAGGTGTAAATCCCGCCGCCTTCAGGGCCTTACAGGCGTGAGAGCCGATATATCCGGCACCGCCGGTCACAAGTACATTGTTCATTGGATCAACTTTTGCTGTCGCGGGCCGCGATCTCTTTGATATGGGCAAGCAATTCCTCACCCAGATCCTCACGTGCCAGACCAAAGTCAAGCGTCGCATGCAGAAAGCCAGACTTGCTGCCGCAATCATAACGGCGCCCCTCAAAGCGGAAGCCATGCACCCCCGCCCAGGTGGTGATCTCGCGGGCAATGGCGTCGGTCAACTGGATCTCACCCCCGGCGCCGGTTTCCTGACTGGCAAGGTTTTTCAAAACCCGCGGTGTGAGGATATAGCGACCGATCACGGCAAGGTTTGACGGTGCGGTGCCGGGAGCAGGTTTTTCGACCATACCGCGTACCTTCAGCGTCCGGCCCTCGCTGGCTTCGACGTCAAGCACACCATAAGACGACGTCTTGTCATCGGGCACTTCCATTGCTGCGACCATACAGCCGCCAACCTCTTCATAGGCGTCGATCATCTGCTTGAGGCAGGATACCTCGCCTGCGATCACGTCGTCTGGCAGCATCACCGCAAAAGGTTCATCGCCAATCAGACGGCTAGCACACCAGACCGCATGCCCCAGCCCCAAGGCATTGGCCTGACGGACATAGGCAACAGCCCCGCTTTGCATATTGGTTTTCTCAAGCTCCTTGAGCAGCTTGTCCTTGCCCTTTTTCTTCAGCTCGTTTTCCAGATAAGGGCGTTGGTCGAAGTAATCCTCAAGCGCACTTTTGCCGCGCGAGGTGACGAAGATGAACTCTTCGATCCCGGCTTCGCGGGCTTCGTCGATGGCGTATTGCACCAGCGGACGGTCGACCAGCGTCATGATTTCCTTGGGAACTGATTTTGTCGCCGGCAGAAAACGCGTGCCCAGCCCCGCAACCGGGAAAATCGCCTTTTTGACCTTGTGCTTCATCGTGAATGCCTTTCTTTAATGTGCCCTGCCCGGCGCGGATGCTCAGAGCACAGCCCGCAGCTTGTTCAAATAAACGTCGAGAAGCGCCTGCGCGCGTTCTGCGCTGTTGGCTTCGGTATAACAGCGGAACTCCGGAGCGTTGCCCGAGGGACGCAGATGCACCACATCGCCATCCTCAAAGCGTAACCGCAAGCCATCTGTCAGATCGACATCCGCCTGCGTACCCTCAAAGAAATCTGCCCGTGCGCCTGCATCGCTGCGCAGTTTCTCCAGGAACAGACCCGAAGCTTCGGGGGCAATACCGGTCAGACGGTCCGCAGCGGTAAAGCGCGGCGGCAATGCGGCCACCAGATCGGCCAGCGGCTGCCCTGCGGCGCGCGCCATGCTCAACGGTGCCAGCATCGGCAACAGGCAATCGCGGGTCATCAACGGGCTCAAAAGACCCGCTGGACCGCTGGCCTCAAAGCCCAGAAGGAAGCCGCCATTAGCCTCGTATCCAACCACCTTGGTGCCCGGTGCTTCAGTGAGCACCTCTTCCATTGCTGCAATTACAAAGGGGGATCCAATGCGGGTGCGGTGAAGCGCGGTGAACTCTGGCATCTGGGCCACCATGGTGTTGGACGATACCGGGGTGCAGATCGTATCAGCCCCCAGCATCCGCGCACTCAGCGCCCCAAGCACATCCCCAGGCACGATACCTCCGGTCTTGTCAGCCACCATCGGGCGATCCGCATCGCCATCGGTCGAAATCAGCGCATCCAACCCGTTATCGACACACCAACCAGCCAATAGACTGCGGGTTTCAGGGTCGACAGCTTCAGTATCAACCGGAATAAACATATCAGAGCGCGCCAGCGCGACCGCGACACCGCCAAGCGCCGTAACAACATCAACCATGATGTCGCGTGCCACAGAGCTGTGCTGGTAAATACCCACGCGCAGCCCCGCGAGGGCTTCGGGTCCAAAACTTGCGGCATAACGTGCGACATATGCTTCAATTGCCACGCCTTGCACATCCTCACGGCGTCCCGGCGCAGAGGCTGCCGGGGCGGGCGTTTCCAGATTCGCCAGAATCGCCGCCTCGTCAGCCTTCGAGATCTCGCCCTGGGGCGTATAGAACTTAAGCCCGTTGCGGTCTGCGGGAATGTGGCTGCCGGTGATCATCACCGCCCCCTGCCCTGCCTTGAGCGAGGCCAGCGCCAACGCCGGCGTCGGCAAGGCACCATCAACAATCACAGTTTGCCCGGCGGCTGTTATTGCAGAAATCACCGCTTCGGCAATTTCTGGCGACGAAGGTCGCAAGTCCCATCCCACATGCACAGCCCCGCCGGTGGGGCAAGCCGCAAGAAACGCACGGGTATAAGATCCAACGAGATCGGCCGTCAGTTCTGTGACAAGGCCGCGCAGGCCACTGGTCCCGAATTTTGGTGCCATAAGTGTTCAGAATCCTTTTGCTAAATTCAGGAGCGGTCTAACTTCTGGCCAAAACGGCTTTCAAAATGACCCTGGCTCGCGAATTATCAATTTCGTGACATTGTTTTTGGGTGAGCCCAACCAGCACATGCTGACTACACTTACTGAAAGTTGGGTCATGGCAGAGCCCCGTATATTCATGTCACCGCTCTAATTCGGCTGCACGTTTAGTGGTTTTGGCTGTTTTATTCAATCAGAGCTTTCACTCTTCTCGAAATTCGCGAGCAAGGCGTACCTGTTGACGGCCCCCTTGCTCGCAAAGGGTTATTCCATGAGCGCTTTTACGTCGGGGCTCTCCATCCAGGGCACCGAAATCGCAGGGTCATGGATCACCTCGCGCCCCTCTGCTGCCAACGCCAGATAACGGCGGTATTCCTCGGCATTGTTGAAGTGTTGGCCACGCGCCACCTCGGTCTGGGCTTTTTCCAGGAAATGCGCGGTGTATTTGAAATGCGCAAAGATCATCTCTTGCGCGGCGCGGCGGATTTCGGCCCCGTAATGCAGCCCATCAGACAGACGCATCCAAGGCTGATACTTCACCAGCGCGTATTTCTGCGCGACAAAGAGATCGGGCCGCGTGCCAGGCATCAACCGATGACGCAGTGCCGAAGTAATGGTGGAGGCATCAGAATACGGCCCCTGCCCCAGCGTTTCCCGCAGGAAAGGCTCGCGATCGACATATCCCGCCTCGTCAAAGGGGGTGCCATTGGCAAATGTCGCCTCACTCAGCGGACCTTGTGGGTACATGTCGAGCATGTTGATCCGCACCGCATCGGCTGCGTTGAACCCTTTGCCAGCCAAAAGTTTGGGCAAGCCGGTACGTTTCCAGCCGCGATAGACCAGAAGCTCGTCGATATCCGCCAAAAGCGACCAGCGACCAACCCGCAGATTGCCGACAATCGCCATTTGCCAGGCCACGCCGTACCGCGACAGGTTGTAATCGGTATCCGTCGAAAACACCGCCACATCCGGTTGCTCCAGAAGATATTCCAACGACCCATCATCCGAGCCATTGTCGATCATCAAAAAGCCACCCACCCCAAGCGCACGATAATGGGCGAGGAAATGTTTCAGCATGAACATCTCGTTGCGCAGACAGGCAACCACCGCCACCGGCACGTCGTTAACTTTTGTCAGCTGTGCTTCAGAGCTGATCAGCTCCAGCGCCCCGGAATGATGGCCAAGTTTTACAGGTGCGAAGGTGGGCCAGATCTTTTTCGGGAACAATCCGGGCTTTGACAGCCGGTCCAGCGCAATGTCCTGATCTTCGGTACTGTCGAGATGGATTTGGCTGATACCGGTCGAGGGGCCGGGATAAAAGCTATTGAACCACATCGGCACCGGTTGGCCGTCAGAGTGAGTCCGGCGGCGGATGGTGGCCTGATAATCCTCGTCCTGCACATGGATGCCACGGGTCGCCAGAAGATCGCCAACCGTTTTATCTTCCATGAAGCTGGTATTGATCAACCGCCGCCCCTCGGGGCTCTCGGCGGCCTCAAGCAGCACCGACATCGCATGTCGGCTCAGCATATAGCCGTTGCCGCCATCGGCATATTCTGATGGGGCCGGCGAGCGATCCAGTTCCAGTTGACCGCGCGCGGTGCTTGATTTTGCGCAATGCCAGCTGCGGTCAGTCTCGCCTATCTCATGACGCAAACGACGACCGTAATAGTCAAACTTGCGATAGCTCTGGTTGTGCAGCAGCGTCTCAGCATCAAGAAAACAATCGTCGTCAATCTTGAGCATATGAGCGAAATCGGTGTTGTCCCGCACCCAGCGTATCGCAGCCAGTGTTTTCTGCGGCAGGCTTTCGTAATCATCTGGCACATTCAGCGACAGCAAATCGTGGTCGCGGCTGCCATCACCATCCCCGACCACGATGACATAGGGAATAGCCAGATCGCTGAGACGGGCCAGCCATGTTTCCCGCATCTTCGCGATACGGGTTGGCAGGTTTGCCTTGCACGACATCACCATGATGACCGTGTTGAAAAACGACGAGGTCCAGCTCCAGTCCGCGCGCGCGCCACCTGTGGGCATTTCGCGCTCTGGGTTAAAATTGGGAAACAGCGCCAGCGCCGATCTGGCCAGCCCCGTCGGATGCTGGCGCGCCGCGGGCACCAATGCCATCAACGCACTGCGCAAGGCGGGGTGTTTGTAGACGTCAAGCTGATGATCTGTGGGCAATTCCGCCCGCACACCACTGATCCGCGCCAAAATTTGGGTCGCCAACGCGACATTGCCAAGCTTTTGCACCCCATTCAGCAGCGCCAGCATCATACCGATGCCAACAAACCGACTGCGCTGCGAAGACAGCGCCGTCATATTGTCCAACAGCCTCACAAGACGCGCCTCGGCCAGCAGCTCATCAACCTCTGGACGCGCCAGATCCGCCAACAAGGCGGTGGCCTCGCGGCTGGTGGTTTGCTGCAATCCCAAGAACGGTGCCTTGGCGGTTTTGAAGTAACGCCGACGGATAGCAGCGCGGGTCAGATCTTTGAGCGCCTCAGCCTCCTGGCGATCAAAAGGCCGCCCGGGAAACGCCTGCATCCTGAGCGCGGCTTCATCACCCCGGTTGCCCTGACTGCGCAGCCGGGTGGCAAGCGCCGCACCGGTCGCGGGGCGAGTCTGACCTGAAGGTCCCAAAAGCTCTAACCGGAACCGGGCGACATCGGGGGTGCCAACGGCTTCGAACACCGCAAAATCATCGGCCTCGGGTTTTTCTCCGGCCAGCGCCGCCGCCTGAAGACGGCCAAAGGCCGCAGCAGCGGTACCAAGCACCACGCTGTCCTCCAGAGCCGCGCTGCCAAGCTTTTCCCAGAAGCGGGGTGAAAGCCCGTAATTGCGTACAGCAAAACGTTCGAGCCCCTGCGCCATACCGTCCACCATCAGGTGGCGTGCGCGCACCAATGCCACAGCCGCATCGACCAGCGCGGCACAGGGCGCACGATCCCAGTAACGTTCGCTGCGCCGTTCAATGAATTCCATAAAGGCCCGCAGGAGGTCTTCAACTTCTTTTTCCGTCGCAGGCTTCCGCGACTGTTCCAGAAGATCACGCACCACCCAGGCGATGGCCGGGGTTGCACACCAACCGCCTTTTGCGCGGGCCATCTTCTGAAGCAGGGTGACGACCTCTCCCAACCGTCCTTCCATATAAAGAAAGGGTAGGATCACCGAATTGTGCCACATGCTTTCGTCTTGCGGGGTAAAGCGGTGCAAATCGAGCGACGCAACATAGCGATAAAGCCCACGGAAATCATCGGCACTACAAAACGCATCGGTCACGCCGAGAAAGACATCCCGCTGTTGGCGCGGGGTCAACCGGTAGCGCTCGATCACCTCTTCGAGAAGCCCCGAAAGGTTCGGGGCCGGGGCTGTTTTAACGGCAAGTGCGAAATCACGCTGGGCCTGACGCAACACCAGTTCTTCGGGGTCGAGCGGCGCAATCCGGGGCACCGCCCCCCCGGCTTGCCCTTCGCTCAGAAACGACATCACCCCATAAGTGCCTGCGGCCTCTTCGAGACGGTCCAGAACGGTAGGGGGCAGCTGATCGCGAATACCGGCAAAACGCAGATGCTCAATGGCCAGCAATATATCCTGCGCGGGTTTTATCCCCTCGCCCTGAACAATCTTTTGGATCTGTGCCACCAGTCCCGCCCGATCAAGTTCCAGCACCGCGCCACACGGCAGGCCGTTATTGAACACCTGCATGCGCAACGGGGCATCAGGAGCAACGCCCAGCCAGACCCGCCCCGGCAAGGCTGCGGTCACCCCGATCATCGGAGTTGAAATCTTGTGGTTGGACGCATGGCCCGGACGTGGCTTTATCTCGCACCGGATCGCTTCGCTCACGCCCTCGATACGGATATGAGGCGTCTGCTCATCCAGACCTGGATCGCCGCCCCAGCCTTCGAGTTGCAGCGGCGCAACAAAAGACAAGGCGCCAAAGGTCTGGCGCTCGGCATTGCCTGCGCCCGCTGCTGTCAGGCTGTCTTCAACGATCGCGCCCTGAAACGTAAAATGGCCAATCCGGTCCAGGTTCGGGAATTCGGTGATATAGGTAAATATTTCGGTGTCGTTGAGCATCACCTGAACACCGCCATCCCGGAAATGGATCGTCACGATGTCGCCTTGCTCCGCAAGGACCGTCTCGCGGGTCCGCTCCGCCTGCCAGGTACCATCGGGTCGGGCGTTGACAACCGCAAGCTGGCCGGGGTGACGCAAGGACAGGTGAAACAGGATCGCCCCCTGCGGCGCATCAAAAAAGGAAATGTTGGCAAAGTGAGATTGGGTGAAGTCGAGCCTGTAAGTCAGGGAACCGCCACCGGCTGCTCTGAATTTCTGCATAATACGGGTCCTTGAAATTAATCCGGCGCGGCGGGCACCGACAGATTGCGCTTTCTTTGCAAAAAAAATGCCTGAACTGCAATTCAATCCTGCGCTTTGTCCCCCAGAGCAAGCAATTGGCGTATCCGCGCGCCTACAAACCCGTCACATGTTACCGCCGCTGGCCCGTGCAGTTGAACAAAGTCAAACCGGGCGAATTCAGATAGGGCGGCGTCTTCAAAAGTCGCGCGCGTGGCCGCGTCAGGATAAATGGCAAAATTCAGTTTCTCCCAGATGGCGCGCACCATCAGCCGTGCGGCATCCGGCGGGGTGGCTTGCAACGTGTGGATCGCCTTCGTCAGGTCCCCAGCCTGAACCGGGTGTTGCCAAAGCTTGCGGCAGGCGGGCCGGGTCGCCAGCCGCGCGGGAGGGCCGGACAGATAAAGCACCCTGTCCGCCTGCGCGATCGCCGCAAACAACAGCTGCCACGAAGACAGGGGGGTTGGCCGAAACCTCAGCCCCTGCGCCAAAAGAAAGGCGCGCTCAAAGATCTTGGCTGACGGATGGGCGTGGATAAAAAGCGCATCCCTCGGGGTGGGGGCAAATCCCTCGGGAGCGGACAACCGCGCCTCGCCAATCCCCGTTTTGTCATGTAACCCGCTGTGGGCCGTGTCAGGCAGCAAGACAAACCCGGCAAAGCCGATCTGCGCCCCCGCCCGGCGCAAACGGTTGTGCCAGATCGCCAACGCACGGGGCGGCAGGGTATCGCCGGCGTCAAGAAAGACCACCGCCTCGCCCTGAGCCACATCAAGTCCGGCATTGCGCGCCAATGCAACGCGCGTTTCCATGTCGTCGCCCCCCGGAGCTTGAAGCAATCGGACCCCCGCGGGCAACGACATGGCAGTCAGCCTTTCGTGCGCGGCCGCCCCATCCGCCACCACCAGCACCTCTGCCTCGGGCAGGCTGCGGGCCTGAAGCGCGGCAAGGCTCTGGTTCAGCGCGGCCCCGTCGCCATCGCTGGGAATGATCACGCTGACTGGCACATGACCCGCAAGCAGACTGACCCACCACATCGCCACCCCCAACGTCGGGTCAGGCGGCAGGCCTGTGGCGGCCTGTGCCGTGCGGCTGGCAGCGATGAACCGGGCGCGGCGGTCGGGGTCCGTGATTGCCTGAGATCGCTCAAATGTCAGCCGGGTGGTGATCTGTGCCAGGGCCCGAGCTCCGCCGGATTTATCAGATCCGGCAACAATGGCCCGCAGAATCTCCAGCACATCGAATTGCTCAAACACCCGTTCGCTGCCATCACGGGTGATTTGGCCCGGACGCCCTTGGGTGCTGATGTACAAGGGTTCAGGCAGGTGTACAAAGTGATCGCTTCGGCAGGCATACCGATAAAAGAAAGCATGGTCTTCGTAGTTCAGCCCTTCATCAAAACGTAAATCCGCCATGAGATTGCGCCGGTAAAGCTTGTTCCAGGCCGATGGAAAATGGCGGACCACCTGTGTCCAATCAGACAAATCAATACGCCGCGGGCTGCGATCGGCGGGCATATCGGGAACACCATGAATGGCGGGATGCGGTGTGGGTTTGGTGCCGTCTTCGGGACAAAACAGAATACCACACGCGACCCAATCCGCCCCGGTTTCGCGCAGGGTGGTTTCCAGACGCTCAAGGTAGGTGGGTGCGACCCGGTCATCGCTGTCGACAAAAGCCACCAGGGTACCGCGCGCGCGCGCAAGCCCGGTGTTGCGCGCGCGCGACAGCCCGCCATTGGGTTGGGTGATCAGCTGAAAGCGCGGATCCCCCCCCGCCTCCTGGGTGGCCAGCAGGCCACTGTCATCTGTGGATCCGTCATCCACCGCAATCAGTTCAAAATCGGTAAAGCTCTGATCAAGGATTGAACGGATACATGCCCTGATATGGGCCGCCACATTATAGATCGGCACAATCACTGAAATCCGGGGCACCGAAATACGAGGCGTCGGCACACGGGAGGCCGAAACCTGCGCCGCCTCGGTCACGATAATCTCGCTCGGCTTTCAACCCAGGCCAAAAACGCCCGGTCAGGCGCGCGCAGCACCGGGCGACCGGTGTCCTGCCACCACGTACGCCATTCGGCCTCAAGCGCATATACATCCGCCCCCGGTATGACCGCGCGGGCAGCATCAAGCGTGTCCGGTCTGAGCTGTGGGGCCTCGGCGGATTCAACAACCTGCGCCTTGCGGGTAAACACAAGAAGGTCATCGGGGGCCTCGGCCATATCGTAATCCGGCAGATGCCCGTCCTGGATCATCCGCCGCATGGCAGCCCGAAACACCCGACGCGGCGCGGCGCTGCCGGATTTCTTGTGCAATGTAGTGACACTGACCCGCCATTCCGGCTGTCGCCCGCAATGTTTACGCGCCAGTTCATAGATCCGCCGCTCCAGCGGTTTACGTAGCCGGAAATAATCGCGGCTCAGGGTCAGCACCGATTTGGCCAGCACCGAACGATACAGCCAATCCGACAGGGTTACCGTCACACTGACCATGCGGCCACTGCCCGTGCGGCGCACGATGCGCCAGCTTTCGATCAGACCAAATCCGGTCGTTATCTCTTTGCCCCCTGCAGCCAGGTTGGTGGTGATACGGGTGCCCGCAAGGCGTTCAAAGGCATCACGCAACCGGGCATAGCTATCCCCGCCGGTGTCTCGGTTGGTGGCCACCAAAAGGTCATGTGCCTTGAGTTGCAAATTGCGTGACACCGCCCGCCCCGCATTGAGCGCCGCCATCAACTGGCTGATACAATAAATCAGGATATCCTTGTCGTGAATGGTTGCCCGTCCCAACACAGACGGCGTCACCTGTACCGAGACACCATTATGAGCATAGTGCAGAATACGCCGATCTGGGCGGGTCGACAGCGAAAACACCGGATGTTCCATCGTCCCAAGATCATCTTTGGGGCTGGCATCAAACATGTCGCACACAAAGAAATCCGCAATCGGATAGCGATCCGGCAATAGCCCAGAAGGCGCACGTCCCCGTCCGCTGCCCTCGTCTCTACCGTCTTTACTGCTCATGTCCTGCCTTGTTTTTTGTCCCCGATGTAAACGGGGTTTCAGTGACACCTACCTTATCGCCCTTCCACCGGAACGGTCCAGATATTCCTTATTCCACTCGGAGTTTCAGAGTCGGATAAGCGGAGGATCAGAGTCACCCGAACGGAGGATCAGAGTCACCCTGGTTCAAAAGAAAGGGCGCAAGACATTGAATTCACATGAGATTAAAGATCCTCCAAGATCTGTAACGTACTATATAACAAAAAATAACTACGAAAACCGGCTTGGACCGGCCAAAAATCACGCAAAATATGCTGAGAAACATCTGAAAATGTCGCCATGTTATCAAAAAAATTGCATGTGCGCATAATATTGGTATTGTAATGAAAAATGCGCATATCGGCAGGTTTCCATGAAAAACGACGCGTCCCCTCAAACCGCTCCCTATTTCAACATAGACCCCGACAAGGCTCTGGCGCAGTTGGGTCATCAAACATCGACCACCGACTTTGAAGTCATTGCTCAGGCCTGTGCTGCAGGACGTGAAGATCTAATCAACCGAGGTCTTCAAGAAAATGGGGCTCGCCGGCTCCGACTGTTTTCCACCTGGGAAATCACCACCTATCTTATCCCCGTGGCCACCGCGCATTTTCGCAGGGTTCTGAAGGCCAATCCCGATTTGCCTCAGGGGACCAGCGAAACCGCCGGCGGTACAAAATGGTTCAGTCTTGACGAGGTGCTCCGGCTACGGGCGTTTTTTGGCTCTGAAGGATCGCGTAGCAAAGAATACCAACCCTACCGGCCCAAGGGACTTCCGGCCAAGATCGCCGCGGTGGCCAATTTCAAGGGTGGCGTGGGCAAGACATCAACAGCCGCGCATCTGGCAATGTCGGCGGCTCTGGATGGCTACAAGGTGCTTGTCGTCGATCTGGATAGCCAAGGGTCAATGACCTCTATTTTTGGCGGTCAGATCGAAGATGAATGGAGCACGGTTTTTCCGCTCATGGCCCGCCACTATGCCCTGCATTTGCGTGAAGAAAACCAGCGGCGCCTGGATCGTGGTGAAGCGCCAATCCCACTGGATGACACGCTAACCGAGGCGCTGACGGTAAAAGCGGGGGAATTGGTGCGCAAAACCCACTGGCCCAATATTGACCTGATTGGCGCGCAGCTAAACCTGTATTGGGCTGAGTTTCAGGTGCCGGTTTGGCGCATGCAGGGGAGAGGCTGGAAGCTTTGGGATGCGCTGACCGATATGTTCGAAGCTGATGGGGTGCTTGACGCCTATGATGTCATCTTTGTCGATACGCCCCCAGCGCTTGGATATCTGACCATCAACGGCCTGGCGGCGGCGGATATTTTGATGGTGCCCATGGGGGCTTCGTTTCTGGAGTTTGACTCGACAGGGCGGTTCTTTGACATGTTGCATTCCACCTTTGGCTCGATCGAAGAGGCCGAGAATATGGCCGCCCAAGCGCTCGGGCGTGAAGGGTTGGCGTTTGAATGGGATGCGGTCCGCGCGGTGGTCACCCGCTATGACGGCACCCAGCAAGCCGAGCTGGCAGCCCTGATGCAGGCCTATCTGGGGCCGGTGCTGTCGCCACATCGCCAGAACTTTACCGCATTGATTGGACAGGCTGGCGAGCAGGTGCAGGGTATCTATGAAGCGGATTACCGTGACTTCAATCGCGAAACCTATGTACGGGGCCGTGAAACATTTGACGCGACCTATGCGGCGTTCAAAACCTTGCTTTTGGGGAGTTGGCGGCGCGATGAGCTGGCCCAAACCGAAACGCCTGTATGACCTTCTGTTCTAGGTCCGCATCTTGAGGAGGAAACATCCGATGTCCAAGCGTAAACGTCTGTCGCCGCCGATGGCGATGCCGGTTTCTGCCCCGGTTCCAGAGGGCGCGGAGCCCGTCGCGCCCTCCCCTCTTGGTCCGGGTCCCCGGCGCCGATCCGCCCCTATCGCTGATGTGGCCGCAGAGAGCGCAGCTGTGGCTGCGCTGGAAGAGGTGAGCCGGTCGATGGAGGCGGCGCGCGAAGAGGGGCGCATGGTGCTGTCGGTGCCGCTGGAGAGTATCGTAACCGATCATCTGGTGCGCGACCGGATCGCGGCGGAGGGTGAGGATATGCAGAGCTTGCGCGACAGCCTGCGTGCTCGGGGACAACAAACCCCGATTGAGGTGATGCGCCTGGAGGAGGGGCGGTATGGGCTGATTTCCGGCTGGCGGCGTTGTCTGGCGCTGCGTCAATTGTTCGAAGAAACCCGCGACGAGCGTTTTGCGACGGTCCTGGTCCTGCTGCGCCGCCCCGAACAGACCCAGGATGCCTATCTGGCCATGGTTGAGGAAAACGAAATTCGCGCTGATCTCAGCCATTACGAGCGAGCGCGGATTGTGGTGAAGGCGGTCGAACAGGGGGTTTTTGTGGATGATCGCTCGGCGCTCAGGGGATTGTTTGGTGCGGCCTCACGTTCCAAACGCTCCAAGATTGGCAGTTTTCTAAGCGTGGTGCGGGCATTGGATAGCACGCTGCGCCACCCTCAGGCGTTGGGAGAACGGCTGGGGCTGGCTCTGGCCAAGGCATTGGAAATGCCCGGTACAACAGAGCGGCTGGTTGAGGCGCTTGAGGCGCAGGTTTGTGATACAGCAGAAACAGAGCAATCCGTGCTTCAGGGCGCGCTGACCGCACAGGTATCCGGATCAGAGCCTAAATTACGTTCCGAGGGGCGAGAGGGCGCGCAGGAAATTGCAAAAGGGGTGTGGCTGCGCCAAGGGCGGGGCGGTGTCCTGACGCTGGAGGGGCTAAATGACGATCTGCGCGGGCGGATGGTGGCGTGGCTGCGCGCAGAGCTGGGGTAGCACCCTGCCCTCTTTGGCCTTGGCCATTCATTTGCTTTCGTGCAGTTTCCACAGCCCCCATGCCGCAACATGATGGATTACCCCAAAGCGGCCATCTCGCATCGCGTCGTCGATCTCGGCCGGGGACAGGGTGATATAGGCAAAATCCTCAAGATCACCGGGCGCAGGCGCGGCCACCTGACGACAATTCAAGGCAGCAAAGAAATGCCCGGTGCAAACCCGCTGATTGCTGTTGTCCACCCGCGCACCAAGCGAGATCAGCTCGCCCGCCTCCAATCCGGTTTCTTCCATCAGTTCACGCTTGGCGGCGGGTTCGCCGGTTTCGCCGGGGTCCACATGACCGGCGGGAAAAGTCAGAATGGATTTGCGGGGGCCGTGTTTATACTGCTCGACAAGGAGAACCCGACCGTCCTCTAAAAAAGGGATGACCATGGCAAAATCCATCAACCGCACCTGATAAAAGTCATCGATGACCTGACCGGGGCGGATTTCCACAACTTCACGAGTGACTTCGACCCATGGCGCGCGCGATAGCAAGGTTTCGGTGGCGAGTGTTTTCCAGGTCATGAGTGGCTCCGCAGCAAGGGTATTTGTTTCGCGCGCGAAACATTTTGGCTTACTTGCACCGCGGCCCGTGGCAGGTCAATCCGCCACGGGCCGCGGAACGGGTCACGTGTCGAGCAGTCGCTTAAGATATGCCCCATACTCGTTTTTGCCGAATTCTTTGGCGCGGGCGCTTAGAATATCATCACTGATCCAGCCTTGCCCCCAGGCGATTTCCTCGGGACTGCCGACTTGCTGGCCCTGACGTTCGGACAAGGTACGTACGAAATTTCCCGCATCCAGTAGCGAGCCATGGGTGCCGGTATCAAGCCAGGCATACCCCCGCCCCATCAGCTCCACATTCAGCGCACCATCCGCGAGGTACATTTCCAGGAGTGAGGTGATCTCAAGCTCGCCTCGGTGCGACGGAACCACTGTCCGGGCGCGCTCCGGGGCACTGCCATCCAGAAAGTAAAGCCCGGTCACGGCATACGGAGACGGTGCTTTGATGGGTTTTTCGACAATGTGGCGCACGGTGCCGTCCGGCGCGAAATCCACCACGCCATAGCGTTCGGGGTCGGCCACGCGGTAGCCAAACACAGTCCCCCCCGCTTCTCGCTTATCTGCTGCGGCCAGTTGCTCGGGTAGTCCGTGACCAAAATAGATATTATCCCCCAGCACCATCGCCGAGGGGGCCCCCTCGAGGAACGCTTCTGCCAGAATATAAGCTTGTGCAAGCCCGTCCGGTGAGGGTTGTTCGATATAGGTGAAGTTGACACCCCATTGGCGGCCATCCCCCAGCGTACGTTTGAACTGGTCTTGATCCTGAGGGGTGGTGATCACCGCGATTTCGCGGATTCCGGCCAGCATCAGAACCGACAGCGGGTAATAGATCATCGGTTTATCATAGACCGGCAGAAGCTGTTTGGACACGCCGATTGTGATTGGATAAAGCCGTGTGCCAGAGCCGCCAGCCAGAAGAATACCTTTGCGTTTTGTCATGGGGTCAATTCCTTGATGACTTGTGCCAGCGCGGCGCGCCAATCCGGTGGGGTGATGCCAAAGTCGCGGGTCAGATCGGTGCAATCCAGTCGCGAATTCAACGGTCTTTGGGCCGGGGTGGGATAGTCCCTAGTGGGGATGCCGCTTACGGTGACCGCCCGGTTGGCCAGCAAAAATGTTTCGCGCGCGAAACATTCCCAGCTGGTGGAGGGCTGGCCGGCGTAATGATAGGTGCCCCCGCCCTGCCCGCTTTGGAGCGCTTGAACCAGCGAGAGGCAGCTCATGGCAATGCCATCCGCCGGAGTTGGTCCGCCAATCTGATCATTCACCACTGACAGCGCATCACGGCTTTGGGACAGGCGCAGCATGGTCTTGACGAAATTGTTGCCATGTGCCGAAAACACCCAACTTGTGCGCAGGATGACATGAGCGCAACCGCTGGCGCGGATCGCCTGTTCGCCGGCATGTTTCGAGCGGCCATAGGCATTCTGCGGGGCCGTGGGGTCGGTTGGTTTCCAAGGCGTATCACCAGTGCCGTCAAAGACGTAATCGGTCGAGATATGCACAAGCGGGATATTCAGATCCCGACAGGCGCGTGCCATGGCGCCGGGGGCGTCACCATTGATGCGTGTCGCCTGTGCCTCGTCGGTTTCGGCGGTGTCAACGGCTGTGTAAGCGGCGGCATTGATCACCGCGTGGGGATGATAATGCTGGATTGCAGCAGCACAGGCAGAGGGGTCAGACAGGTCAGCCTGCGCGCGGCTTAAGGCTGTCACATTGCTCTGTCGTTGTAATTCCCGCGCCACCTGCCCGGTTTTGCCAAAGACCAGAACGTTCATGACGCAACCCTCTTGATGGGTGTCACGCTGCGCAGCTTTTGGGCCGGGCGTTCCACCAGATACCTCGCGGCCCCTGCCAGAACGAGCAGCAGCAGCGGCGACAATGGGATCACCTGACGCCACAGATAGAGCGCCGCGCCAAAGGCAAAGGGCAGGCCAATATGGGCATAGGTGCTGTCGCCATAAGGCCAGACGTGCAGGGACACACATAGCGCCGCCAACACACCGGTCGCAGCGATCATGCGCAGCAGGTTGAAGTGATTGTCATGGCCCTCGGCGCGGTCGCCAAGTACCCTGTGGCCTGCCATGGGAATGTTCATGCCTGCATTCCCAGCCGATGCCCGACCCCGTCGCGGTCTTGTAGGGCGCGCCACCAGCTTTCGTTCTCCAGATACCATGCCACGGTTTTGCGCAACCCGGTTTCGACGGTCACGGAGGGACGCCAGCCAAGTTCGTCGCGGATGCGGCTGGCATCAATGGCATAGCGCGCATCATGGCCGGGGCGGTCGGGAACAAAGCAGATTTGGTCCGCATAGCTTTTGCCATCGGCGCGCGGGCGCAGCTCGTTCAGAATATCACAGAGGGTTTTCACCAGATCCAGATTGGTGCGCTCATTGCCGCCGCCGATATTATAGCTGCGCCCAACCACACCTTTTGTGACCGCCAACAGCAGCGCTTCGGCATGATCCTCGACATATAGCCAGTCACGGATGTTGGAGCCATTGCCATAGATCGGCAACGGCGCATCGGCCAGTGCCTTGAGGATCACCACCGGGATCAGCTTTTCGGGGAAATGATAGGGGCCGTAATTGTTGGAGCAATTGGTCATGACCACAGGCAGGCCATACGTGTGATACCAGGCCTGTACCAGATGATCAGACGCGGCTTTGGAGGCGGAATAGGGCGAGCGCGGATCATAAGCGGTCTCTTCGGAAAACAGTGCTTCTGGATCGGCCGGGAGCGAGCCATAGACCTCGTCCGTTGAGATGTGATGGAGGCGAAAGCCCGGAGGCCTGCCTGCTTCGGTCCAATATTTGCGCGCTGCTTCCAGCACGTTGTAGGTGCCGGTGATGTTGGTGTCGATAAAATCCCCCGGCCCGTCAATTGAACGGTCCACATGGCTTTCAGCCGCCAGATGCATGACGGCATCCGGGCGATGTGTTTCAAACACTGTATCAAGCATCGCGCGGTCGCGGATATCGGCCTGTACAAAGCAATACTTGGGATCGGTTGAGACCGTTTCAACGTTTTCAAGACAGGCCGCATAGGTCAGCGCATCAAGATTGATCACCTCATGACCGCGTGAAATTGCCAGCCGCACAACCGCTGACCCGATAAATCCGGCCCCGCCAGTAATGAGAAGTTTCATGTCTATATTCCCTTGATGTCAGCCCGGATAATGACAGTCCCTCGACTGCAGAACGGATGTCCAAATTTTAATCGACTGACTCTCACTAAAGCTGATTGGATATGGGGTCGCCAGATTTCGTAGGACAGTGTCGTTGACGTAAGAGTCTCTGGCAAGATAGGTTGCCGCCATGAAGGCATTAAAAAGGTAATACAAATGATTAAGTGTACTTTGAAAGATGGCACTGCACGGTATTTTTCCGAGCATGCTATTAGCTCTATCAACACCACTGCCGAGGGTGAGTTGGGCGTGGTGTATACCACCGTTAGCGGTGAGGCTGGTTGGCTGGCGATCCAGGATTTTATGCTCGTCAAACCCGGGGTTCGGATCAAATAAGTTACAGCGGACAGGGGCAACACCTGCCCGCTTGATATACCGTCCCATAGTGGGCATGAGCTCAGGCAAACGGGCTGTCAAAATCGGCAAGCGCCGGTGCGCCTGCATCCTTTTCGCTCAGCAGTGGTGGCGCGGTGTTTCCCCAATCGATACCGCAACTGTCCCAAGCGACCGCGCCATCACATTCCGGTGCATAATAGTCAGAGCATTTGTAAATGATCTCTGTATCAGGCTCCAGCGTCAGAAATCCGTGCAGAAACCCTTTGGGGATCAACAGCTGGCAGCCGTTTTCAAAGCTCAGTTCATGGCCGGTCCAATGTCCATATGTGGGGCTGCTCTGGCGAATGTCGACCGCCACATCAAACAACCGCCCACGACCACAGCGAACCAGCTTGTCCTGAGCATGAGGGGGGGATTGAAAATGCAGGCCGCGAATTGTGCCGGGATGTTGAGAAAATGAATGATTATCCTGCACAAAATCAAAGTCCAGACCAGCCTCTTTCATGCGCGCCCGGTTCCAGCTCTCGCTGAAAAAGCCGCGCGCGTCGCCGAAACGCGCCGGCGTCAGGAGGGTTACGCCTGCAAGAGAGGTTTCTTCGATCTGCATCGTGTTTGCCTTTTTTAGCTCGGTATGGCGGGGTACTCGCCATATGCGAGTTGCCGGATATCTGGTGATTTGGGCCAGAGTTTGACAGCACTGCACAATTGTGACCTTTGCGCCATAGACAAGCAGGCAGATTGGGGGGCAGTGCGCAACGTGACTAAAGATCAGATGGCGGGAGCAAGGCGGCTGGTGGCGGTGGTGGTGACCTACAATCGGTTGGCCGAATTGAAAGATACAATACCGCGATTGCTTGAGGCGTGTGACACACATTTGCAGGCTGTCGTAATTGTCGACAATGCCTCGACGGATGGCACGGCGGATTGGTTGGCCGGACAGGAAAATCCGCGTCTTTGCGTGCATCGTTGCGAAACAAATGGCGGTGGGGCAGGCGGTTTTGATATTGGCATGCGGCTGGCGACGGACCGGTTCGATCCTGATTGGATGGTGGTCATGGATGACGACGCGCGCCCCGAACCCGGCGCATTGGCGGCGTTTCATGCGTTGGATCTCAGCCAATGGGACGGCGTGGCCTCGGCTGTCTATCTGCCGTCAGGGGAAATCTGTGACATGAACCGCCCGGCGCGCAACCCGTTCTGGCATCTGCCAGAATTCCTGCGCACCCTGCGCGGCGGGCGCGGCGGGTTTCATCTTCGACCCGAAGACTACGCGTCCGCGCAGGCGCGCGCTGTTGATGTCAGCTCGTTTGTGGGGTTTTTCATCTCGCGCGCTGGGGTGAAAAAAGTGGGTTACCCTGATCCGGGGTTGTTCCTTTACGGTGATGACGGGCTTTATACGCTGGAACTGACCCGCCGGGGGGGCAGCATTGGCTTTGAACCGGGGGTGCGGTTTGAACACAATTGCTCGACCTTTGAAGGGCAACGAGGGCGTTTCCGGCCGTTGTGGAAAGTGTATTATTATCACCGCAATCTGTTGATGCTCTACAGGTTGGCGTCCGGCTGGATGTTCTTGCCGGTGCTGGTGCTGATTGTTCCGAAATGGATCAGTAAAGTGCGTCACCATTCGGGCCAGAGAGGCGCCTTTCTAAAGCTTATGGGGCGGGCTGTCCTGGATGGGCTTTTGCGCCGAACCGATGTTGACCATGCACGGGTGCAGGGCTGGAGCGGCGAGAACCAAAAGTGACAGCGCTGTCGATTATCGGTTGAGGATATCGCGATGAAACCGACCCATAAGGAGCAAACCAAAGGAGAGCAGCACAAGTCCGACCCCGATGACATACGTGTGGCTGATATACTGGGGTTCGTAATTGATGTAGAACCCACTTCGGATGGTGCCCGAAATATGCATCAGCGGATTATACCACAGGACCTTCTGCGCCACGGGAGCCATAGAGTCGTAGATAAAGAAAACCCCGGATGCGAGAAAGAGCGGTCGGCTCGCAATGCCCCAAATCTGGGACCAGACCGGATACAGCCCGGATATGACACAGTTCATAGCGCCGATGCCGACGGAGAGCAGAATAAGTTCGAAGATCGCCAAAAGAATGTGCCCTAGCCGGAGAACACCCGGGGTGTCTTCGATCGCGAAAATCCCGGATATGATGATGAAGGCGACCATGACGCTTGTGAGCGTGTTTAACAATAATCGGGCCAAAAGAGCATCCATCCAAGTCACCCGCGGATACATTAGCAGAGGCCTTGAAAATCCGATGATGCTGGCCACTGCCAGGGACAACGATTGATAGAAGGTGAAGGGCAGGAAGCCGGTTGCGTAAAACAACGGGAAACTGTTGCCGAGGGGCGGCGCAATCACGATCAGTGAAAACGCAAGGCTGAGCACGATAATCGCGCCCACTGGTTCCAGAAGGGTCCACAGATACCCCCCCGGGGAATCTCCGTAACGCGTTGACATCTCTCGTAGCATCAGGGCGACGATGGTTCGGCTCGCGGTAAAGCGACCGTTGCCACGATTGACAGGCCGCAAGGCATCTGGAACAAAGTGGTTCTCTGTCATCTCTCGTGTGTTCTCTTTTCTTTGCGCTGTACGCAAGTTATGTCGGAAAGAGAACAAAGAGAATAGTAAGCACATTGTTTATCTTGGGGAAGACCATTGCCTGACGAGAAATCCCGGACAGAGGTCGCGGACGGGGCGGGTAGTCCACAAGACCGGCCCTTAAAAAATGCTCCGAACGCGCAGAAAAACCCGAACGCAGGCCAAGGGAAACCGGCCAACCAAGGTGGAAACAAGCGGCCCGGCAACCAAAAACGTCCGGGTGGTCCCGCAGGCCCGCCACCAGTCATTGAAATTCGCCCTGTTGCCGAGCCCGCCCGGGTAAAGCGCCGCCATTGGGGGTTGATCGCGGGCCTTTTTCTGTTTGTTTTTGCGCCGCTGGCGTTTGTGGTTTTTTACATGGTCACAATTGCCGAGGATCAATATGCGTCCACTACCGGCTTCACCGTTCGTCAGGAGGAAAGTGGCAGTGCCAGCGACCTGCTGGGGGGGCTGGCCAGCTTCGCTGGGGGATCTTCGTCGGCGGATGCGGATATCCTGTTTGAATTTATTCAGAGCCAGGAAATTGTTCAACGGATCGACAATGAACTTGACCTGTCTGGCCATTATTCCTCGCATTGGGATGTGGATCCGGCTTTCTCACTTTGGCCGGATGCGGGGATCGAGGATCTGGTGTGGTTTTGGTCACGGGTTGTGCGCGTGTCCTACAACCAGGGAACTGGTCTGATCGAGCTTCAGGTTCTGGCGTTCGACCCAGATATGGCGCAATCTGTATCACGGGCAATTGTTCGCGAGAGCCAGACAATGATCAATGGCCTCAATGAGGTCGCACGTGAAGACGCGATGCGGTATGCGCTGGCGGATCTTGATGAAGCGTTGACGCGTCTCAAGGACGCTCGCGAGGCGCTGACACAGTTCCGGACCCGGACCCAGATTGTGGATCCGGCATCCGATATCCAGGGCCGCATGGGCGTTTTGAATAATCTGCAACAGCAACTTGCAGAATCGCTGATCGAATACGATCTCCTTCAGGAATCTGCACGTGGCGGCGACCCCAGGGTCACCCAAGCGCTGCGGCGCATTCAAGCCATCCGTGAGCGCATCGCCGAAGAACGTCAGAATCTGACGGCAAATAACGACGGATCAACCTCCGGGGGACCGGTGGATGATTATCCCGCGCTGATTGCGGAATACGAAAGCCTGACAGTGGATCGGGAATTTGCCGAGGAAACCTATCGCGCGGCCTTGGCGGCGCTGGATGTGGCCCGCGATAATGCGTCGCGCCAGAGCCGGTATCTGGCCACCTATATTTCCCCGACACGGGCAGAGACCGCGCAATATCCGCAAAGTATCTTGATTATCTCTTTGACTGGGTTGTTCCTGTTTATGGCTTGGGGTGTTGTCGCCCTGGTCTATTACAGTCTTCGTGATCGCAGGTGACCGGGTGATCCGTTTTGAGAACCTGACCAAGAGTTTCCGGATCAATGGCCATCGCAAGGTTGTCATTGATAATCTGAGCGGCACCTTGCCGTCGGGGAAATCCTTGGCACTTCTGGGGCGCAACGGGGCTGGGAAGTCGACGCTTTTGCAACTGATCGCAGGCACCCTGCACCCTGACAGCGGACAGATTCTGAGCGATGGTACGATTTCTTGGCCGGTCGGTTTCGGCGCGTCCTTTCACCGCGAATTGACGGGCGCGCAGAACGTGCGTTTCGTTGCCCGGGTATACGGCGTGGACACCGACGGGCTTGTGGCTTTTGTCGAAGATTTCGCCGAGCTGGGGGCCCATTTTCATATGCCGATCCGCAGCTATTCAGCGGGTATGCGGGGGCGGCTGGTCTTTGGCACGTCGATGGGAATTCATTTTGATACTTATCTGGTTGATGAAGTGACGGCGGTGGGCGATGCCCAGTTCAAGCGCAAGGCAAAAGCCGTGTTTCTGGAGCGGATGAAGCAATCTAGCGCCATCATGGTCAGCCATGAAATGTCTCAGGTCCGGGGGTTTTGTAACGCCGGCATCGTTCTGGACCACGGACAGGTCACCTATTTTGACGACCTCGACGAAGCCATTGCCCTGCACCAAAAACTGATGGCCTGAGGCTGCGCAGATATGGGGCGAATGTGTCCCCGAAGAGCACAGTCACTCGAATAATTTTCTTTATAATCAATTAAAACCTGCCTGAAGCGCCCCGAGTTTGGCGTAATTGCGAACCCATTCGCTGCACATCCTGAACCTAGCAACACCTCTAGGGCGATAGAGGGTGTGTGAAATGTTTGATGTGCGCGGGGGAATCGGGCGGGCCGAGACGTCTCTGACGGTTGGAATCCGCGATCTTGTGATTACGCAAGTTGAGGACAACATCGTGCTGATGACAACGTCGGGCGCAACTGGCGGTCTCAGTTCTTATCTGCTGCGCGAAGACCAGACTGCAAGAGCAACCGACAGTCAGTATTTCACTTCAGGGCAGGCCAGCGTGGCCGGCTCGGTATTGGATGTCATTAACACGCGTGACGGTTTGGTGTTGGAATATGGTGCCGTGGCGGGGGTGGTGTATGGGTATACCGTGACGGGGCAGGGCGATTTGGTGTCGACGGTCGAGACCCAAAGCGCCGGAAGTGCTGCCTTGTCTCTGGCGGGGATGGCTCAGACCACAATGGGGCAAGCCTATGTCGCCGGTGGCGATGGTGCCATGATCTATGGGTTGCAGCAGGCGGCGAATGGTCAATGGCAACAGAATGCCCAGTTGAATATGCGGTCTCATGGCGTCAGCAATGCGGTTGCACTTGAAACTGTGTCGATGGGCAGTACCGAGTATTTTCTGGTCCTGTGTCAGGGGGGGGATGCGGTCACAAGTTTTGTTGCCAACCCCAGTGGAGCCCTGCGGTATGCGGCGACGCTGGGATCTGGTCAGGGGTTGGGAATCCTCGATGCGCCAACCGGGCTTGACGTGGTGCAGGCCCACGGCAGGACCTATGTGCTGATCACGTCTGCCTCTGGGACCGGACAGGCCGGCGCGATCAGCGTTATGCAGATTGCGGCCGATGGCAGCCTGGAACCGACCGATCATATATTGGATAGTCTTAGCACCCGGTTCGCCGGTGCGCATAGCCTTGCGGTCGTGCAATCGGGGGATCAGGTCTTTGTGCTGGCGGCGGGGGCTGATGATGGCATCAGCCTGTTTTCTCTGATGCCGGGCGGGCGGTTGGTCTATCTGGAAAGCCTATCTGCCAATGACGAAGCGTCGCTTTCTTCGCTGTCCGGGTTGGCGGCGTATCAAGTCGGCGATGAGATTCAGATATTTACCACCTCACATCAGACTGCCGGGCTGACGCAGCTGACAGTGTCGTTACTGGGGCGCAGCGAAACCTTTGTGGCCCCGTCGGGCGGCGGGCAGGTGACGGGCGGGGCCGGACATGATGTGATCAGCGGGAATGGTGGCGATGATACCCTGTCGGGCGGTGGCGGGGACGACATCCTGTGGGATGGCAAAGGTGCGGATCGGCTGTCAGGTGGGGCAGGGGCTGATCTGTTTGTGTTGGCCTGGGACGGGGAAACCGACCGTATCACCGACTTTAATCCCAATCAGGACCGCCTCGACCTGTCGCATTACCGGATGTTTTATGACCCGTCCGAGTTGACGATCAGAAGTACCGGCACGGGCGCGCGGGTGGAATGGCGTGGTGAAGTGCTGCAGATTGTCAGCCACAATGGCACCAGCCTCAGCCAGGAGCAGGTGCTTGCGGCGGTGGCGCTTGGGCCTGATCGCCCACCTCTTGTCATCGACACGATTGTGACCGGAACGGTCCATGCCAACACATTGGCCGGAAGTTGGGGCGCGGACAGTCTGGTGGGCTATGCGGGCGAGGACACGCTGAATGGCGGCGGTGGCGATGACCGTCTGATTGGCGGTGGACAGGCTGACCGGCTTTTTGGCGAGTCAGGTGATGATACGGTTTTGGGCGGAAACGGGAACGACTTCGTGGCTCTGGGAACGGGAAATGATGTTTTTGAAGATAACGCACAGGGCGGGCTTTATGGGCGGGACACGGTTTATGGTGGCGCCGGTGAAGACACGATCCGCGGCGGTGGCGGCAATGATCTGTTTTATGGGGAGCTGGATAGTGATGTGATCCGGGGCGGCAGCGGGAACGACACGCTTTGGGGCGGGGCGGGGGGGGACCGGCTCTTTGGCGAAACCGGCACCGACCGGTTGTTTGGCGGCGGCGGGAACGACACGCTGTTTGGCAATGGTGGCACCGATACGTTGCGCGGCGGTCTTGGACGGGATGTGCTCGAAGGCGGAACCGGCGCTGATTTTCTTTTTGGTGAGCGTGGTAACGATCACCTTTCGGGGCAGGCGGGGGCTGACACGCTGGTAGGGGGCAGCGGTGCCGATACCCTGCGCGGTGGTAACGGCGCAGATCGGCTTGAGGGCGCGGGGGGGGCTGACATCCTGGCGGGTGGAGGCCAGAACGATGTGCTTATTGGCGGCGACGGTATGGATCAACTTTTTGGCGGTAATGGCGCGGATACGCTGCGGGCCGGGAGCGGAAGCGACCAATTGACCGGCGGGGCGGGGAACGATTTGTTGGAAGGGGGGCGCGGGGGGGATGTGTTTGTCTTTGCTCCCGGGTTCGGCAAGGATCGGATCACCGATTTTAACGGTGCCGTCGATCGGCTCCGGCTGGACGATGCGCTGTGGACGGGGACACTCAGCCCCGCGCAGGTGGTGTCACAGTTTGGCAGGGTTCTTCAGGATGGGTCGGTGATACTTGACTTCGGGGCTGATGAAATCCGCCTTGAAGGGGTCAACAGCCTGGCCGGACTGGCGCAGGATATCGACTTGTTCTGAGGTGATCGCATGTTGGGCTAAACCGGCATCGCCGAACCGACGCCCCAAGACGGCCTGAAACAGCGCCGCCTGAAATCACAGATCTAACGCGTCAGGCAAAGCTGAGGTCATCGACCAACCCCACCTTGCTGGTAATCCCTTCCAACGTGAGTGAGTGATCCGCTGAAAAGGTAAAAACCAGATTGCCGTTTTGCACTTGCGCCTGATCAATCACATCCTGTTCGCTCAAGCCACCGCCCCAGAGCGCGGGATCAAAGACAAGTACATCTGACCCGACCTCATAATCGGTGATGACATCGTGATTGATGGCTTGGGCGAAGACAAAGCTATCCGCGCCGTCGCCGCCGCTTGCAGTGTCATTTCCTCCGGCCAGCTCGATCTGGTCATTGCCCCGCCCGCCAAACACAACGTCGTTGCCGAACTGGACCTGTGATGTGTCGCGGAAAAGATCGCCTCCGTCGCCCATGCGGGCTTCGTCGCTACCTTGTCCGCCGACAATTGTGTCATTGCCCCCGTTGCCAATCAGCAGATCATTTTGGTTGCCGCCGCGCAACAGGTCGTTTTGGCTGCCGCCGCGCAACACATCGCTGCCGCCGCCGCCATTCAATGTGTCATTGCCGCCGCCTGCATTGATTGTATCAAGGCCGCGGCCGCCAAAAATCAGATCGCTGCCATAGACATCGCTTTGGGCATTGTCGTTAAAGAGATCATCGCCATCCCCCAGGCGCACGGTATCTGCGCCATTGCCGCCAAAAACAATATCCGCCCCGGACCCGCCAACAATACTGTCTGCCTGGCCCCCCCCGCGAAGGGTGTCAGCGCCGTTATTGCCAAACAATGTGTCCGCACCGTTATTGCCGATCAGTGAATTGTCAGCCGCATTGCCAATGATTGTGTTATTGCCGCGGCCCCCAATCGCATTTTCGAGGATGGTGCCTCGGGCGATGCCAAGATTGCCGATCAGGCCACTGATGTTTGAAAAACTTCCTGAACGCAGATCAATGTGGTCATTTGTGCTATTAAAAGACAAATCCAGGGTATCGTTGCCGCCGCGGTCATAAATTGTCAGGGCGACGGGGGCACCGGAATACAGGCCAGGGTTCGAGCCGCCGCTGGCGAGCAGGTCGAAAAAGCCACCCAGATACCCGGTCAATGTCGTGTTTGCCCCCCAGGTTGTATTGCCCGCAGTGGCCGAGCTGGCATCCGGCGCGCCATAAAGCGTTTGAATTGCCAACACATCTGCGATCATCGGAGTCAGAAGATTGGCGTAGGAGGCGTTGACATATGTATTCGCGCCTTGATCAAAATAGGACATGATCGAGACTTGCCAGCTATCGTTGGCAAATGTTTCGCTGCTTCCGTACACAGCGTTGCCGTCATAAAACCCAAGATGCCCCAGCCCCAGCGCATGACCGATTTCATGCACATAGGTGGAAAAGGCATAGCTGTCGATACTGGCCCCATAGGTTGCAACCCAGTTGGCGGGAACGTTTACAAAAGCGCTTGTAGTCGTGTTGCCCAATATGTCCGTTGTTGAATAAGCACCTGCAGGCGCGTCATCAAAAACGAGCTCACCTCCGGAGCTTACTTCGACAAAGTCGATATCGGCCACCATTTCCCAAGCTTCAAAAGCCCAGCGGGCCAATTTCTTGGACTCGGCGTTCAGGGCCGTCAGGTTGACCGAGATCTGGTTGTCTGCCGGGGTTGTGGCAAAAGCATGTCGGCCGCCGTACCAAAAATCATCGGTCAGGAAGTTTGCAAGCTCATCAAGTGTGCCGACGGGCGCCATATTATTACTCTCTATTCGGGGCCGAGCGGTCCTTGTGGCGGGGCTCGTAGGCCGGGGCTCGACCAGCTTTAGGGCGTTCGCCCTGCGCTGCAACTAGTTTTCAATCCGGGCAGGGGGGCTAAGGCAGGATGTTGCCGGAAGGTGATAAGATGCACGGTTCGTAATGTGACGGGACAGTATGGGCGGCTGTGGCTTGGTTGCCTAAAGAGGCTAAGTGTGGAAGAAAGCCGCAAAGATTACCGGAGGCTATTTTGAAACTTCTTTTTGTTGGAGCCGGGCTGTCCGGTGCTGTTGCAGGTCGTCGTTTGGCCGAAGCGGGCCATGAAATTGTGATTGTGGACGGGCGCGATCATGTGGGGGGCAATTGCCATACCGCGCGCGATCCCGAAACCGACGTGATGGTGCATACCTACGGGCCGCATATTTTCCATACCGACGACGAAGAAGTCTGGGATTACGTGAATGGTTTCACGACCTTCATGCCCTATAAAAACCGGGTCAAGACCACCAGCCAGGGCGCGGTCTATTCGCTGCCGGTGAACCTGCATACGATCAACCAGTTTTATGGCAAGACGATGCGCCCGGCGGAGGCGCGCAGCTTTCTTGAACAACAGGCTGATACCTCGATCGAAAACCCCCAGACGTTTGAGGAACAGGCGCAGCGCTTTGTCGGCAATGATCTCTATGAGGCGTTTTTCAAAGGCTACACAGAAAAGCAATGGGGCTGTTCGCCAACCGAGCTGCCCGCCTCGATCCTCAAGCGGTTGCCGGTGCGGTTCAACTACGACGACAATTACTTTTTCCATCGGTTTCAGGGCATGCCGGAACATGGCTATACCCCGATGATCGAGGCTATACTTGATCACAGTGCCATCGAGGTGCGGTTGAACACATGGTTCAATGCCGACATGGCGGCCGAGTTCGATCATGTGTTTTATGCCGGGCCGCTGGACGGATATTTCGACTATCGGCTGGGGCGGTTGGGCTATCGCACGTTGGATTTTGAACGCTTCACCGACAAAGGCGATTATCAGGGCTGCGCGGTGATGAATTACGGCGACCGGGATGTGCCGTTCACCCGGATCACAGAACATAAGCATTTCAGCCCTTGGGAAAGCCACGAAGGGACGGTGTGTTACCGCGAATTCAGCCGCGCGGCTGAGCCCGAGGACATCCCTTATTATCCGATCCGTATGGTCGATGAAAAAGCATTGCTGGCCGACTATGTGGCGCTGGCCGAAAACAGCAAGTCCGTGACCTTTATGGGGCGTTTGGGTACGTATCGTTATCTTGATATGGATGTGACCATTCGCGAAGCGCTGGACACCGCAGAAACCTTTCTGGGGACTCAAGCCGCAGGGGCGACAATGCCGGCTTTCGTAAAAGCGCCGCTCTGAGGCGGAAAAGGCATTTCGGAGCCCCTTTGAAACACCTGGTTTTGAAAGACTTGGCTTTGAAAGACTTGGCTTTGCGTACTTGCATGCGTCCAAAGCGAGCGATAGCGCACATATTGTTCAGTTGATGCCGAAACGCGATGGCGTTTCGGCATCACCAATCGGTTCACAAACCCAATATCGCAAACGCGGGTTTCTATTTGGTGAAACTCTTGCGTCGTCACGCATCCAATCAGGACGCGTGACGACAGATTTAGACAAAAGACATTACAGGAAATCGTCGCCAAGAACCGATTGGGCCTCAGCCGTATTCGCAAAGTTTCCTTCGATTGTCAGCGTGCTGCCTGAAGTGAAGGTCAGAACCGCGTTGCCGTTGTTGACCGAGAGGCTGAAGTTGTTATTCCCCAACTGGATACTATCGATATCGTCCTGGAAATCCCGGATGACGTCATTGCCATCGGTGGCATTGAAGATAAAGGTATCGGCCCCCTGGCCGCCGATCATCGTATCGTCGCCAAATCCTCCGTGAATGGTATCATTGCCGGCACCACCCGTCAGATTGTCATTCCCGGCCTGACCTCGGAGAATGTCGCCTCCATTGCCCCCGCCGAGCGTGTCATTGCCCTCGCCGCCAAGCACGGTGTCATTCCCGCCTTCGCCAAAGACCCGGTCATTTTGATTGCCCCCGTTAAGGGTATCCTGCCCGGTCCCGCCGCGCAGGGTGTCTGATCCATTGCCCCCGTTGAGCGTGTCATTGCCGATCTGTCCTTGCAGCAAGTCATTGCCATTGCCGCCAAAGAGGCTGTCGTTGCCGCCTTCGCCCCGCAATGTGTCATTGTTACCTTCACCAAAGAGCCGGTCATTTTGTGTACCCCCTCCGATGTTGTCGTCACCATTGCCGCCGCGCAGGGTATCCGAGCCGCCGCCGCCGCCCAGAATGTCATTCCCATCCTGACCGTTGATGACATCAAGGCCATTGCCGCCAAAAATGCCGTCGTTGCCGCCGTTGCCGTTGAGCGTGTCATTGCCGCCATGCCCAAATATCCGGTCGGCCTGACCCCCGCCAAAGGCAAGGTCGTTACCGTCGCCACCCAAAAGGGTGTCTTCGCCAACCCCACCACGAAGTGTGTCGTTGCCCGCTTCCCCAGAAAGGGAATCGTTATTGCCGTCGCCGGTGAGTGAATCGTTGCCTTCGTTGCCGTTGATCGTGTCATCGCCGCCACGTCCGAGAACGGTATCATCCCCTTCGAGACCCACGAACCGGTCAGCCCCATTGAGCAGATCCACATTGTCGTCACCAACCGTTCCGATCAGATCGTCCGGCCCTGTCGTCGGGATGTTGCTAGGCGCAGCAATCGAAACCCCGGCGCTGGTAAGGCTTTCAACGGTGTTACCCCCGTCGGTGTATTGAATGCTCACAGAGACCGACGTTTCGCCATCTGCATTCGTCGTTGTGTATGTCGCACCCGTTTCACCGCTTATGGCGACCCCGTCACGCAACCATTGGAAGCTGAATGTGCCCAGCCCATCCAGATCCTGAACCGCTGACGTGTTCGCCGTCAGCACGTCGCCCGGATCAAGGGTCCCATCAACGGTCACGGCGCCGGTTGGGGCGTCATTTACATTCTGAACCGCAGCGGTTGGTGCGCTGGTGAGTTGCTCGTCGGCGTTGAAACCGTCGGTGTAGCTCACGCTGACGGTTATCTCTGCGCCGACATCGTCCTGCCCCAGCTGATAGGTGCTGGCGGTTTCACCGCTTACGGCGACCCCGTCACGCAACCATTGGAAGCTGAATGCGCCCAGCCCATCGAGATCCTGAATAGTTCCGGTTTCTGCGGTTAGCGTTTCGCCTTGCGTGGCTGTCCCGCTGATGGTCGCTGCGCCGGTTGGGGCGTCATTTGCATTCTGAACCGCAGCGGTTGGCGCGCTGGTGAGTTGCTCGTCGGCGTTGGACCCGTCGGTGTAGCTCACGGTGACGGTTATCTCTGCGCCGACATCGTCCTGCCCCAGCTGATAGGTGCTGGCGGTTTCACCGCTTACGGCGACCCCGTTACGCAACCATTGGAAGCTGAACGTGCCCAGCCCATCGGGATCCTGAATAGTTCCGGTTTCTGCGGTTAGCGTTTCGCCTTGCGTGGCTGTCCCGCTGATGGCCGCTGCGCCGGTTGGACCGTCATTTACATTCTGAACCGCAGCGGTTGGCGCGCTGGTGAGTTGCTCTTCGGCGTTGAAACCGTCGGTGTAGCTCACGGTGACGGTTATCTCTGCGCCGACATCGTCCTGCCCCAGCTGATAGGTGCTGGCGGTTTCACCGCTTACAGCGACCCCGTCACGCAACCATTGGAAGCTGAATGCGCCCAGCCCATCGAGATCCTGAATAGTTCCGGTTTCTGCGGTTAGCGTTTCGCCTTGCGTGGTTGTGCCGCTGATGTTGGCGGCACCGGTTGGGGCGCTATTCTCGGGAATACCGTCCATTGTCAGGGTAGACCCGTCGCTCAGCGTCAGGACCCGATCACCTGCTCCGTTGGCCGATACGGTTATTGCGTCCTGCTCAGCCGCAGACAATGCGGACAGATCAAGGCTGTCTTCGGAGAGGTCGAAATCAGTGACGGTGTCGTTGCCCATCCCAAGCCGGACAACAACTGAATCGGCACCAGATCCAAGCGTCAGTGTGTCATTACCTGTGCCGCCATCTAACGTATCATCTCCGTCGCGACCGTTCAGGTTGTCATTGTTGCCGCCGCCCAAAATGCTGTTGTTTTCGCCATCCCCAAACAGATCATCGGCTTGGTTCGACCCAACAAGATGCTGGATACCCGCGAATACCGCCCCCGTGGCCGCGCCGCCATTCGCGGTCGAATCTTCGAGGTCGACGACAACAAAACCGCTGTCGGCGTATGAAACTGTGTCCTCGCCTTCGCCACCGACAAAGAAATCGGACCCACCACGCGAATTGATAAGATCGTTACCGTCGCCGGCCATGATCATATTGTCACCGGCGTCATCGCCGAGTGTGTCGTTAAACGCAGTGCCAATCAGGTTTTCGATGCTGTTATAGGTGTCACCGCGCGCATCGCCGGTATTGCCGGACGAGTCAAAGAGGCTTGCCGAGACCCCGGATGAAGCCGAAGAATAGTCGGCTGTGTCGATGTTACCGCCACCGCTCAGCTCATCCGCGCCTGCGCCGCCTTGAAGGGTATCGTCGCCGCCGTTGCCGACCAATCGGTCATCACCATCACCCCCGATGAGAAGGTTGTCGCTGCCGTTGCCAGCCAGGGTATCGTCAAAGCCCGACCCAATCAGGTTTTCGATGTTGTTATATGTATCACCGTCCGCTTCGCCGGTGTTTGTGGCTGAATTAGCGAGATTGGCAAAAACACCCGCGGTCGCATCTTCATAACTTGCAGCGTCGGTTCCCCGACCGCCATCAAGGTCATCGCCGCCCAGGCCACCGTTCAGCGTGTCATCGCCATTGTCCCCGTTCAGCGTGTCGTCGCCGTCACGACCAATCAACAGGTCCGCGCCGTCCAGACCGTCGATCTGGTTGTCGCTGTTGTTGCCAGCCAATGTGTCGTCGCCGGTGCCGCCGATCAGGTCGGCAATGCCGGAGTAGCTGTCTCCGGCGGCATCGCCGGTATTGAGCGCGGTATTGGCAAGGTCGACCACAATACCGTCGTCAGTGTCGCTGTAACTTGCGGCATCCCTTCCGGGGCCGCCGATAAGAACATCTCCGCCTGCGCCGCCGGCAAGCGTGTCGTCGTTGTCACCGCCGGTGATCGTGTCGTCGCCGCCTCCACCGAACAGCGCATCATCCCCGTCATCACCATCAATGGCATCGCGGCCCTCGCCACCCATGATGATGTTGTCCTGGTTGTCGCCGGTCAATTCGTCGTCAAATTCCGACCCGATCAGGTTTCTGATGTTGGTATAGGTATCGCCGACCGCATCCCCGGTATTGAGAGTGGCATTGTTAAGATTGACCGTCAGGCCAGCTGAGGAACTGCCATAGGACGCAAAGGACGTACCACCGGTGCCGATCAGGTCGTCTGCCCCTTCGCCGCCGTCAAGCTCGTTTATGCCAGAGTCCCCGCGCAGCTCGTCGTCACCCGCGTCGCCAAAGAGCGTGTCATCGCCGGTGCCGCCATTCAGCGTGTCAACACCGTCGCCCCCATGAAGGATGTCGTCGTCTTCTTCGCCGTTGATCTCATCATTGCCGTTATCACCAAAAAGACGGTCAATGCCGAGACGACCGTTGATTGTATCGTTGCCTCCACCGCCGCGCAGCACATCGTTACGGTCGGTCCCGTTGATCGTATTGGGGTTGCTGTTGCCGGTTTCGGTGTTGCCGATCAGATCGTCGATCTGCAGCTCACCGTCGATAATGTCAAAGGACCAGACCCCGGCCACGCCGGTATTGCCAATCTGCGTGTCCATGTCCGCTGCGGGTCCAAGTTCGTCCCCAGCGGTTCCACCGCGCAGGAAAAGCCGCGGTCCGCCATCGCCGACAAGGCCCATCTGGAAAGTATTCCCGCGTGAGCTGCCCATGTCCTCATAACGAAAGATCACCCGCGCGTCCCCGTTCTCGAGGTCGATTATCTCAAGTTGGAAGGTGTTTGGCGCGGTGACGTTGTTGGAGAAAATACCAACGCCGTCCCATGTGACAACAACAGAATCGCGGCTGTCATTGGTGCTGAAATAAATGCCGGCAGTGGCGCTTGGCGGCAATGTGCGGTTGTCGAGATCATCAAAGAAGGGCGCTATGACAAAGTCGGTGTTTTCAAAGGTCCCGAAGAAATTCAAGGTCTGATCGACGAAAGTCACGCCGCCATTGGTGCTGACAAAGAGCTCGTCGAAAGTGCGGCCGCCAAACAGGAATCCGTTCTCGAAGACGCTGCTAATGCTGAACAATTCGGAATTATCGTCGCCTTGCGCGATGAGCGTCCCGCCATCAGCCTCGGTATAAGGCAGCAGCGTGTTGTCGGTGACTGGGTCAAGACTATTGGGACCAGACATAATGAGAATTCCTTTTGAATATGGCCGTTCGCAATAAAAATACTAAGACCGCCGGCAGGGTGATCAATAATTAACCGGGCACACTGTATCGAGACATGATTGCATTACAAGGCTTGACTGTTTTCTTTTTCGGAACGAACCGGCCAAGCTGAACGGCATCGATCCGCGCGCTTATCTCGTCGGCGTCTTTGACCGTATCCACGATCACAAGAACAACCGGATTGATGAACCGGTGCTCTGGAACTGGGCGCCTGACTAACCCGCGGCATCAATCGGGCGATGGCGATTTATCTGGGATATCGCCCGGAAGACGCCGCTGACGGTCTGACCCTTCCTCTACGCTGCGCTTGAGATGGCGGCCATTGACAGGGAAATCCTCGGTCTGTGCTTTGGGAAAAATATCCGGTCTTGGACAGAGGTCACCGCGCATGGAATTTGGTCAGGCGGTCTCCGATCCGCGGATGCAAGAATGACACCCGTCGGCTCGGCCCGCCGTCTCCATCGAGCGCACAGGCTACAAAATTTTGAGGCTCTCGCACCGGCGGGGTAGCCGTATCATGTCGGGAAAATCATGAACGCTCATGAGAACGTATTATTTGGCCCGCAGCTGTAAGCGATCCGGTCGGTTGGCGCCGACACGAACATGATAGACGGGCTTGCCTGATCCTCGTTAGTCAGATCCAAATAGATCACGGGTAAATATCTTATCTGCAACGTCCGCCAGATCCTCGGTGCGACGGTTGGCAATGATCACATCGGTGCGCTGTTTGAATGCGTCGAGATCGCGCATCACTTCGGAGCCAAAGAAATGATCCTCGTCCATCGAGGGTTCAAACACCACAACCTCTATGCCTTTGGCCTTGATCCGTTTCATGATGCCCTGCACCGCGCTTTGACGGAAGTTGTCGGAGCCGGCTTTCATCACCAGACGATAGATGCCGACACATTTGGGTTTCAGCGCAAGCACTTGATCGCCGATGAAATCCTTGCGGGTCTGATTGGCATCTACGATGGCGCGGATCAGGTTTTGTGGCACTTCGGAATAATTGGCCAGAAGTTGCCGGGAATCCTTGGGAAGACAATAGCCACCATAGCCAAACGAGGGGTTGTTGTAATGGGTGCCGATCCGCGGATCGAGCCCAACGCCCTCGATGATCTGGCGGGTATCCAGCCCGTTGGTCAGCGCATAGCTGTCCAGCTCGTTGAAATAGGCCACCCGCATGGCGAGGTAGGTATTGGCAAAAAGCTTGATCGCCTCGGCCTCGGAAGGGTTGGTGAAAAGCACGGGCACATCCGGGCGCAGCGCCGCTTCGCGCAACAGACCTGCAAAGACACGGGCCCGTTCGGAATGTTCGCCCACAATGATCCGTGACGGGTAGAGATTGTCGTAAAGTGCTTTGCCTTCCCGCAGGAACTCAGGGCTGAACATGATCCGATCCGTGTTCAGTCGCTCGGACAAATCAGCCGTATAGCCCACAGGGATGGTTGATTTGATGATGATGGCGGCCTTGGCGTTGATCGCCAGCACCGTGTTGATCACCGTTTCAACCGAAGAGGTATCAAAGAAGTTGGTGTCCGGGTCGTAATTGGTCGGCGTCGCCACAATCACGAAATCCGCATCGCCATAGGCTTCGGCCGGATCCGTGGTTGCAGTCAGGTTGAGCGGCTTTTCGGCGAGGTAAACCTCAAGCTCTGCATCAACAATCGGGCATTTGCGATCATTGAGCATATCAACCCGGCCCTGATCGATATCGACAGCGATAACGTTGTGATGCTGGGCAAGAAGAACAGCGTTTGACAGGCCGACATAGCCGATCCCTGCGACAGCGATTTTATATTTGGACACGGGTCAGATACTCTCAGAAAGGAGAAAGGTGGCCCTGCACATAACAGGAGGGCCACCGGAAGTGCGCCGCTTAGCTGCGCGCGTAGATGTCTTCGTAGCGGATGATGTCATCCTCACCCAGATAGCTGCCGGTCTGCACTTCGATCAGAACCATTGGCACCTTGCCCGGGTTTTCCATCCGGTGCACCGCACCGAGCGGGATATAGACCGATTGGTTCTCGGTCAAAAGCTTCACATCCTCATCCACAGTTACCTGAGCGGTGCCCTCGACCACGATCCAGTGTTCGGACCGGTGGTGGTGGCTTTGCAGCGACAGCGAGGCGCCGGGATGGACAACGATGCGCTTGACCTGAAAACGTCCGCCAACAATCAGGCTTTCATACCAGCCCCAAGGGCGGTAATCGCGGGGCAATTGGACCGCTTGGCTGGCGCCCTTGGCCTTGAGCGCGGAAACCGCTTCCTTGACACGTTGTGCTTCGGATTTTGGAGCAACAAGCACGGCGTCAGACATGGCGATGACCATCATATCGTCAAGCCCGATGCCCACAACTTCTTGTCCCGGTGTTTCCGAGCGCAGCAATGTGCCCGAACAATCGATTGCGGTGGCATGATCCGAGGCCGCATTGCCGCCTTCGTCTTGTGCGCTTTCCATCCAGACCGCATCCCAGCCGCCCAGGTCAGACCAAGCATGGCCATAAGGCATGACGGCCAGATTGGTGGCCTTTTCCATGATGGCATAGTCAATCGAAATATCGTCAGCCTTGCTCCAGGCTTCTGGCTCAAGGCGGGTAAAGCCAAGATCGGCCTCGGCTCCGGCAAGAGCGGCCTCAACAGCGGTCAGCAGACCGGGCGCATGGGCGCCATAGGCGGCAATCAGGGTCTCTGCGGTGAACAGGAAAATCCCGGCATTCCAAAAGAAATTGCCAGCCTCGAGCATCTCGGTCGCGCGCGCTGCGTCGGGCTTTTCTACAAAACGGACCAGATCCTGTGGGGTATTGGCAGCAGCGTCACTGCCCGCTGCCATCTCAAGGTAGCCATAACCGGTTTCCGGCCGGGTTGGCGTGATGCCAAAGGTCACCAGGTCACCGGCTTCGGCGCGCGGCGCGGCGGCCGTAACGGTGGCGCGGAAGGTCTCGGCATCGGGGATCACGTGATCAGATGGTGCCACCAGCATCAGCGCCTTCGGGTCCTTGGCAGCCAGCCACAGTGCGGCGGCAAGGATCGCCGGGGCGGTATTGCGGCCCTCGGGTTCGATCAGGATGCCCTGCGGCGCCATTTCAACCGCGGCCAGCTGTTCGGTCACGATAAAGCGGAACGGATCTCCGGTCAGGACCACTGGCGCGGCAAAGCCTTCGCCGGTTAGACGCAGCGCAGAGGCCTGAAACAGGCTTTCGTCACCCATCAGCTTGGCGAATTGCTTGGGATAGGATTTGCGCGACAACGGCCAGAGCCGGGTACCGGCCCCGCCGCAAAGGAGGATGGGGTGGATTGTCATGGCTAGTCTCCGTCTAAGTATAGTGTTGTTAAAAAGACAATTTTTAGCGGGTTTCAACTTGGTTTAAGAGACCGGGCTCAGAGATTTCCGGCCCTGACTGCAAAAGGCTTTGATGTAATGCCACATCTTCTGCAGCACGCTTCCCCAGGGTTCTGCGGGCAAAGGCGAGAAGCGCGTCGTCTCGTGGAAGGCTCTGAAATATATGTGGTGTTTTGGCGTCGTTGGCCACAACGTTGAGGGCTTTCAAGCTTTCAAAACCCTGATCGAGATGCTCCAGCGCGCAGACCATTCGAAAACGGCGCGCCATAACACGGCGCGCGCCCGTGCAGGTCGGGTCTTCTTCTCCCCAAACAATCCCCCGGCACTGGCTGGATTGCGCATAAGACGATTCTTCTGAGACCAAGAGGTCAATCCCGTCTTCCAAAGACAGGTCTTTGAGTTTTTGGTGCCAGGCCCCAAGCTGCGGAACGGCGCGGGCGTAATGTAGAAAGGATACCAGCCGTTCGCCGGGATCACGCACTACAGTCATCCAGATAGGCAGAGCCAGAAGCTGGCGTGCAATCCGGCCGGGCAGCGCGAAAAAGGATCCGGTAAAGACCTGCCATGCATCCTGGTCAAGCATTGTCTGTACCGCGTCCGGATTGCCGGGGTTGAAAGACACCACACGCTCTTGTGGGAGGTGATCGCGGAACGCTTGTTGCAGTGAGCGACCCCCAGTGCGTGGCTGGTGCAGATGGATCAACCGGTTCTCGCGCGCGCGCCCGGTCAGCTTGGGGGGCGCCGCATTGGCCTGTTTGCCATCGGTAAGGATAAAGAAACGACCGATATGACCGGTCCGACCCCCAAGATTTTTGTCGCCCTTGTGGAGTTCCGTTTCCGGCACGTCCGGGTGCTGGCGCAGGGTCAGGTTGGTCAGCGGTTCCGGCTTGAACTGAACCGCGCCGATACGTTCGTAATAACAGAACGCGTCATAGCCTTTGGCCAGATGCGAGAAATTCCCCGAGGTCGCGGTCACCGCGCCGGTGGTCGGGCCAAGCAACATCGAATAACCCATCACCTGAACCGGTTGCGGACCGAAATCGAACGTGACGCTTTCACCACCGGCGATATTGACCACATCCTGTACATAACCGCCGCGGCTATAGACCTTGGTTGCGGGTTTGCCTTTGGCGCAGGTATGCGCGGCGATGCTGGAAAACGGATTCGGCAACTGGCACAGGGCCTTGCGCGCGGTCTCGGGAATCTCGGGCACGTCGAGGAGGTCCATAAAGGCGTCGGTAAAGACTTCCTTGCCCCGATCACTGGGATGGACCACATCGCGCAGCATATCCTTGCCCAGCGGCACCGATTTGTATCCCAACCCGTATTGCGCGCAAAACGATTTGTGCATGGCCCAGAGCCAGTCACCCTGTTCCACGACATCTTCGCGCGGCAGGTCGAAAAAGGAAATCCGGCGGATGCCGCGCGTTGCGGCCGCATTGGCCAGTGCCTGAAGCGATGCCATGTGATCATTGCGGTGGCGCCCCTGGGCACGCAGCTGCGAAGTGGCGATTTCATAGATCACATAGTCAGGCGTATAATGATCTAGGATCGCGCCGATGACATGGCGAAGTTCAACCGGTGTCCAGCCGCCGATCCCCACCTTGTCAAAGGTCAGATCACCCCGATCCGCTGTGCGTCTGCGGGCGAATTCAACAAAGGACATCTCGTCGGTGACACTGAAGCCCACAACCAGTACGCGGCTTCCAGCCTTTTGATTGTGATCGCGTCTCACTTGTGTCGTGCCTTCTCGCTTGCCTGTGGACCTTAGCTCTCAACGAGCTCGAAATTCCGTATATATTCGCTGCTGACCAGTTTTTGCGGATCAGGCCCAAGGTGGTGCACCATCTTGCAATGGATGATGTGAATATCGTCCCAACGGCCCTGTTTGTGCAATTCAAACAGGATCTTGCACTGTGCATTCCATTGGGTGTTGGACAGGATCTTGCGAGGAACATTCGTAAGTTTGTTGACGGTCTTGTTCAAAGCGCTCTGATCGCACAGGCGGGACCAATTGCTGGTCGCAGGGGCACGAGATTGTGCAAGAAAGGTCGAGACCCATTCACGACCGACGCCATAGTCGCGCACGGTGTCGCGAAAGGCGAAAACGCCGGAATTGTAGAACTTGGGGTTGGAGAGGCTCAAAAGGCCCGCGGCGTTTGGCCGGTCGGAATCCGCCAATGCGTCGTATTGTTCTTTGGGATAGTGGGCGACGGGTTCATTGGTTAGAACAATCTGGGTATCGCCGTCACGCAGGGCCTCGAAGATCGGCACAAGAGACTTTCGGACATAGGTGTCCGTGTCCAAAAACAGCGTATACTGATAAGGAGAGAAGTTGATTGTGTTGATCTTGACACCGCGGCTGCGTTCCATGGCATCCGACAGCCTCAGGCCGGTATTGGAGACCTCTTCGGTGAGATCAAGATAAGAGATTCCGGGCACATCTTCCAAAAGCACCCGAGCCAACGCACCCTCCCAGGAATAGGCGACGGTGATCGGGAGATCCGGGTGCACGGCACGAATAGACCGGATAGAGGTACGCATCTCTTTGAAATACGCCTCGCCAGTCGCCGCATAGATTACTCCGCAGTTCTCAAGACCCTCAAGGCCCATCGGCTCACCTTCCATACCCGCACCATATCTACGGGCCTATTTGGCATCCGCTTTATCCGACGGATGGATATCTTAAACCGTCTCTGATGCAAAGAGACAAAACGGCAACCCGGCCCGCCTCGCGTCTTCGCATCCGACGTGCGTCTTGGCTAAAATTCGCAGACAGCGACCGGGCACTGCCTATTTTTTGTGACGAATGCTGATGCCCGCCAGGAGGGGGCGCCAATACTCTGGCACCAAGGCGGTATTCTGAGAATACAATGCCTGAAGTTTGTTGGTTCCGGTTCTCAGAGCGAAGTTGATGTCGGCAAGAATTTCAGACGATAGCTCTGAGTTGAGGCCGACATAGGACTTGTCCTTTGGATCGACGGCTGTCGTGATGCGCAGGATCGAAATGTCGCCGTTTTTTTCCACCTTTTTCAGACCCTCCAGGAAGTTTGGGCTGATACTGCTGGACCGGAGTTCGACAAAGTAATGGCCATTTGAGTAAACGACTTTGACGAGCAGCTTTTCATAACGCTTGCTCAACTCCACCGGACTTTTGGGGTGGATCATCAGTATTTTGTGGGGCGCTTTGTCGTTGTTATCCATCGCAACGGTAAAGCGATTGGCCAGCAGAATGTCTTGAACTCCGGCGGTGTTTGCCGCTGTGGGCGCCGGTGCCGGTGCAGGGACGGGGGCTGGTTTGTCGCCTGTCTCTTCGGTCGAGGAGAGCAGGCTGGCCATGTTCTCATCTGATAGCTTTGCCAGCGCCTCGTCTGAGATCAGCTCGCCGGTGCCGCCGGTTTGACCTTCGGGCAGAAAGGTTTCAATGGCGTGCATGAAATCGCGTGCAAACCCGCGGCGGGCCTCGTTGTAATCGGTCTCGCGGGTCGGCAAGTCGTCATATCCGTCCAGTTCCCCCATAATATCGGCCAGCGCCACAGGGTCATGGCGGAAGAAGAAACGGCAGCATTCCGTCAGCTGTTCCTTGTGGACCCCGAGGTCAGAAGCCACGACGAACTTGCCCATGGATTTGGCGTCTTCGATCACAGTGGACCAGCCTTCAAACAACGATGGCTGTACCACGTAATGGGCTCCGTTCATCAGGCAAAGCTGATCGGTCCGGGGAATGAAGCCGAGGAAATGCACATTATCAGCGATGCCCCATTCAACAGCCTGCTGTTTGAGATAATCACTGTAGCCGGCAACCCGATAATCGTTTTCATTGCCGGTAAAGACGATATGCACGGTGGTGCCGCGCTGTTTCAGCAGCGCAACGGCGCGCAGAGCGACAATATGGTTCTTGTGTAGCCAGACCTGATTGGCGCACATCACATACCGTTCCGGAAGTTCATATTTGACCCGGGTACTTTCGACGGCGTTTTCATCATGCCGATCAAAGCTGGCAAAGCGTACCACGGAAATGTTTTCGCATTCGCCCGGATAGAAAGCCTCGACATCTTTGCGCACATCTTCGCTGCTGACCACAAGACCGGCAGTGGCAAAACGTCCGCGGTGATGGCCCTGGCGTGCCTTGAGCTCATCTTCTGAGAAGAAGTAACTCAAGTGCAATTCCTGAAAATCGGGAATCCAGGAAACCGTGCGCATCTCATGGCCGGGCGTGGGATGTGGGAATAATGCGTCAAACGGCAAGGACAGCTTTTTCGCCTGATATTGAGACTCGTGCACCCAGCCAAGCCGTTTGTACCCGGTTTCCTGAATAAAGCGGATCGAGTCCGGTTGGGAGCTGATCAGATAGACAAAGGCCTGTTCCTCTTCGGGAAGCAGTGCCATCGCCGCGATCAGGTTTCGGATGTAGTAACTTCCGCCAACCCAGTCCGTATTCAGCTCAAAATGGATTCCGATCTTTTTCACAAGCGGTGCCCTCAGGATTGGTCTTGCTGCAACTGCGGCAAAACGTTTGTTTGAAACCAAGTGGCGTATCTGGCCAGCCCATCTTCCAGTGAAACCCGAGGGGTCCATCCTGTCGCAAGCGAGGCTGTTACATCGGCCACATAGTCGCGTGGGTCGCCAGGACGAACCTCGCCATTAAATGAAATGGGATCGGTGACACCATAACAGCTGGCCAAACGCTGGATAATCCTGCGGATTGCCACTTTCTCTCCGGTGGCCCCGTTCAAAATCGGTACCTCGGTACTCGCACCGCTCCACAGTTGCACGATCAACTCGGCAGCGTCTTCGACGTGAATCCAGTCGCGGGTTTCTTCTCCGGTGCCAAAAAAGCTCAGCTCACCTCGGTTCAGCTTATGACTGGCATCCCAAAGCAATTGCTTGCGCAGTCCGTTCCCATAAACAGAAAACAGCCGCACGATGACACAGGGCACGTCGAAATAAGTGGCGTATTGCTGCACCAACGTCTCTCCCATGCGTTTGTTGATGCCATAAGGAGAGATTGGGTTAGAAGCGGTCGTTACCTGGATCGGCATATCATGGGTACGCCCGTAAATTCCGGCGCTGGACAAAAAGACTACCGGGATCTTGCCGTTTTCACGCGAGAAGTTGAGCACCTCTGCCGTGGATACGACATTCCGGTTGAAATCGACCATGGGGCGCTGCAGCGAAAGCGGAACAGACCCGCTGCCGGCGCAATGAAAGATCACATCGGCCCCGTCTGATGCCGCTGCCAATGAGCTGGCGCTGATGCCGCCGGGATACCATTTTTCCAATGACAGGATTTTGCGATCCTCATCAGACATTTCCGAGTGCCCGATCCCGCTTACGTGGCAGCCCTGTCGCGCCAGGTGTTGCGTGATATGGCGACCAATAAAGCCCGCAGCCCCGGTTACAACCGCGCGTTTGGGGGCGAGCGTCACAGCGTCATTCGGGTCCCGTTTAAGCATAATAAGCGGTCCAATCTTCTATTTTTTAGCGGAAAATTCAATTTCCGGTATCGGCAGGTCAGTGAAACGCTGGGCCTGTTTGAGATGCTGCTGTGCGGCGATTTCATCGTTGCGGGCAAGGATTTTTGCCGGGTTGCCGCCAACAACACTGTAAGCTGGCACATCTTTGGTTACCACGGAATGCGAGGCAATAATTGCACCGTCGCCAATGGTGACACCTTTCATGATGAGCGAGCCAAAGCCGATCCACACACCATCACCAATGGTGACCGGTGCCGATGCCACATCATGCCAGGTCTTGAAGCCACCCATTTGGCCGCGGACCACGCCGATGCGCCAGTCATCAGCGTCGTTTTCGCGCATTCGTCGATCCAGAGAATGGGCATTGCTGTCCATCACGACCACATCCCAGGACAACATCACATTGCGCCCGATCTTGATGCCCCCCGGTTGGGTGCAGATAAGGAGACAGCCGCCCCCGATAGAACTACCATCGCCGATGCTGACCTTGCCGGTGCCGCGTTCAAAAACAATTGTACCGTTGACGTCACAGCGCTCTCCGACCACCACATAGGGTCGGTTTTCCTTTTGCACCCGAACATCGACATAAAGCCCTTCGGTTCGGCTGTCCTGCCCTGCAACAATGACATCGGACTTGGGCGTCGAATGCGGTGCAGGCAGGAATTTGGCGAGATCTTCGTCAAAGACATCAATGGATTCAACGATGAACCCGAGATTGCGGCCCTGCATGGTGGCCGTAGAGACCGCGTGGATTTTTACCACCGCGTCATCTTGAGTCACGTCCAGCGGGAAGGCATAGGTTTTCTGTTTATCGATATCAGCTTCGATACAAGGGAAGGTCGAGATGAAGCGCTCTGTTTCAAATACCAGAACCTGACCGGGGAGGGCATTGCGCAGGTTGATATGGAACACCGGGCGGGAATAGCCGCGCAGATTGAGGCGCACAAAAACATCGCTGCCATCACTCCACGCAAAGGATCCGGGGTGATTGGGGACCCCGCCGCCGTCCTCGATACCCCAAAGGCCGACAACCTCATGCTGTTTCAGTGTGCGCGACAGGGGGTGCAGGCCGGCAGTGGCCTGTGATGCGGGCACCGGGTTGCTGCCTTGATGCGAGAGGATCGGGTGAAACTTGGCTCCGGGGGCCCAGTCGGCAAGGTTATCGATCCAAGATGGGCAGTATTTGCGGATTAGATTAAATTCGGCACTGCCGCCATAGCGCAGCAGTAACAGAAGTTCATCTAGCTTTAGGGCGGCGAGAACCTCGTTGACGAATTCCGACCGGTATTCTTCGTCCACCACATGTTCAATGAACATCGCAGGCATGACATAAGTCACGGCCAACGATGGCATGCGCGTCAGCAATCCGGTCTCTTCAAACAAATCCAGGCACAAGCGCCGGATATGGAGGAATTCAAAGACCCGCCGCGTCCGCACCTTCATAATCGAATCCGAGCGCTGCAGATAATAATAGCTGACCGTCGGATCAATATAGATCGTTTTGACCACGGACACGAGTTTGAGGGCGAAATGATGGTCTTCGTAGTAATATCCAACCGGGAAGGTCAGGTCATTGTCATGGATTACACGGCGCTTGACGATGAACCGCCAGGTTTGTGCACTCCAACCTGCGATCGAGGCGTAAAGATCTTCGGATTGCCCCGGATTCCACACCGTGCCTACCATAGCAGGGCGGGCTGACATATCGTTTCGGATTACATCATTTTCGTCGATAAAGGCGTAGTTGATGAAATAAGCGTCGGGGCTTTCATCGTTCAGAACCCGGGATATCCGGTCAAGACAGCCATCCCGCAAATGATCATCGGCATCGACAAACCAGACATAGTCACCCCGGCTCAATTCCAATCCAGAAAGTCGGGCCTGGGCCAAACCGCCGTTGGGCTGAGAGTGAATCCGGACCCGTCCATCAATCGCGGCAAAGGCGCGCGCTACCGCCAAAGTGTGATCCGGACCGCCGTCATCCACAACAATGACTTCGAAATCTTCAAATTCCTGCATCAAGATCGAATTCAGTGTGCGCCCGATAAAGCGGCCGACATTGTACGAGGGCAGCACAATCGACAACAATGGCGTTTCGGGGGGCTTCACGTCCTGGAAGCGCAGGCCGTTCTTTTCATAAAGTGCGCCGACTTCGTCCCATTTAATGCCGTCAAAAATTTCCAGCGTTTCTTCAAGCGATGGGCCTTGAGCCTGCAACGCCAGCGCCGCGCTGATATTCAGCGGCAGGTGGTCGTATTTTTTCAACACCGGGGCGATGGTGGCGGGCTCTTTCCAGCCCCGCGCGCCAAACAACAGCGCCAGCGCATCTTCGCGTTCGATATCAATGCCGGGAAAGTTCTGCTTGATCAGGCCATGGGCCTCTTGCCAGACCAGATCGGGATTGTTGTTGGACATGCCGGTCAGCGGGAACATCACCACGGGCTGCGCGACATAGGTAAAGCTACATCCGGCATGGATGGCACGATGCATCCAACGTGAATCCTCGGCCATTGGGTAGGTTTTACCAAAATAACCAACCCGGTCATAAGCGGCGCGGGTGGCAAACATGCCGTTATGGCCAACCGGGCCGCCGCTGACAAAGGCGTTGCGCCCCCAAGGCTCGTCGTGGCGCTTGGTCAACACCCCATTGTTTTGAAGTTCCAGCGTCTGGCCACCATAGACATCGCTGTCGTTTTCGTAATGCAGCCGGGCCACCGCATCCAGCCCGCCGGGCAGGTAACAATCACCCGCCCCGACAATGCCGATTAACGTGCCGCGGGCCAGAGAAAGCCCCTTGTTGAGCGCATCATAAAGCCCGTTGTCAGGTTGGCTGAAGCAATCGGCTACCACGTTGGGCCATTGCTTGACGATATCCAGCGTATTGTCCTTTGACCCACCATCCAGGACGATGCATTCCACATCCTCACGTCCCTGGTTTTCGATTGAGCGCAGGGTCGCTGGCAAGTCATCAGCAGCATTAAATGTTGCGATCAGCACGGTAAACAAGGGGGCTTTGTGGCGCTGAGATGCGGTGTGCACGATACGCGCTGGCCCGCGCGACCAATCCACCCCGACAAATAGCGACAGCGCCTCTTCGCTCCGGCCCTGTGCGCCCAGTTCCTGTGACAGGGCGATGTTCAGCCGCGCCGAGCGTAGGCCGCGCAAGCGTGCGCCTGCATCATCTGCCACAGGCTTGCCATTCAGCACGCTGTCAATCAGCTGAATGTCACTTTCTGATAGGGCAAGTTCCGGGAAGATCGTCCGCAGCTCATCCTGCGTGGGGCGCATTTTGGCAAAGGGTTCTGCTGGTTCTACCAGCGCTGTCTTCAGGCTGACGCTTTTGATCCGGTCCGCTACAATCTTCGCCAATCCATGACGGAACGGCGCACCCTCTTTCGTCGGCCACCAACCGCCAGCTTTGACAAAGAGGGCAGGCGTCACAAAGGCCGCCTCCGGGCTACAGGGCAGCGCCGCAACCATAAGCCGGAAGTCCAACGGGTCCGCCGGGGCGTCGCTGTCTTTTGAAGCCTCCTTCAGAATGCAGGCCCCAATGATCAGGTCAGCATTCTGCTCCTGGCGTGCAGCCGCAACAAACGACAATGCGTCAGCAGTAAGACGGCTTCCCGCATTCAGAACCACCATCATTTCGCCGCTCAGGCCAGAGGCAGCTTTGCGCAAGGCAACTGAAAGATCGCCGTCGTAGGATTGGAACGTGATGCCGCTCTGTTCAGGAAGAGACGCTTTCTCACTTGCCTTCACGAGGATCACGGCCTCGGTCACACCACCGGTCTCGCCGATGGCCAGAGACTTCACCGTGGCGATCAGATCGGATTCCCTGCCGTTTGAAATTACGATAGTTGAAAGATCGATCATATTAACTTCCCGCAAAATGAGTCAAAACCTACGTAAATTCAGTCTTAGCTAAATGGAAATCTGCGCGCCAAAATTAGCCTCGTACAGTTTCAGAAGTCCGGAACCAATCATATGTCTCGCGCAATCCGTCTTCGAGTCCAACCTGCGCCGTCCACCCCATATCAGCCAGCCGACTGACATCCATCAGTTTGCGCATTGTGCCATCGGGTTTTGACGGGTCATTGCTGACTTGGCCCTCAAATCCGGTAACCTTTGCTACCATTTTGGCCAGATCGAGAATGGAAATATCGGTGCCGGTGCCGACATTAATATGGCTCAACATCGGTTCGGTGTTGGCCTCATAAGTTGCCTTGTCGAGGTCGAGCACAAAGAGGCTGGCTTCTGCCATGTCATCAACATGCAAAAACTCACGCATCGGTTTGCCGGATCCCCAGATAACAACCTCGTCCAACCCGTCGCGCGCCGCTTCATGGAAGCGGCGGATCAGCGCGGGAAGAACATGGGAGTTCTCGGGATGGAAATTATCCCCCGGACCATAAAGGTTCGTCGGCATCACAGAGCGATAATCGGTGCCGTGCTGTCGATTATAGCTTTCACAGAGCTTGATGCCCGCGATTTTGGCCACTGCATAGGGCTCGTTGGTGGGTTCCAACACGCCGGTTAGCAGCGCATCCTCTTTCATCGGCTGCGCCACAGCGCCCGGATAGATGCAAGAAGACCCCAGCTGCAAAAGGCGCTTCACACCCGCGTCAAACGCCTGATGGATCACGTTGCATTCGATCATCAGGTTTTCATAGATGAAATCGGCCGGATAGGTGTTGTTGGCGTGAATGCCACCCACTTTTGCAGCGGCAAGGATCACCACATCTGGCTTTTCAGTCTGCATGAAATCGCGCACTGCAATCTGGTTGCGCAGATCGAGTTCGGCACTGGTGCGGGTAATCAGCTCGAGTTGCTCACCGGCATCTTTTCGGGCCTGAAGTTTGCGCAAGATCGCGCCACCGACCATGCCACGATGGCCTGCGATATATATTTTCGTCACTATTAAACTCCTGCAGCTAAGCCCTTTTTATCACAAGCCGGTTCGAAAGCCTTCCGGTTCGTAACCCAAAGCACGGCATTCTTCCCCGCGGTACTTTACAAAAAGATCTATCTGCCGATCAGTCAAATAATCTAAATAATTATTTTTTTTCTGCTTCCAGAAAAATTTCCCGTCCGGTTTTGTCGCCGTGGAAGTTTCGCTCAAAGCAGAGCTGAGCGTCGCATCGTCAATACCCAGGAAATCTCGCAGCGGCGCGAGGGCCGCCTGAGCATCGGCAAGCAGGTCCTCGTATTTCAACAGGATCGCGGGCACCTCGCTTTGCGTCATCCAGAAATTGTTATGGTCGAAATAGCTGCCAGTCGTTTGAGCGAACTCCAAAGCTACGTGTCCGGTCGTCACAAACGTATCGAAGTATAGATCGAAGAGATCGGTGCCATGAATCTCTTCGACAGAAGAGAACTTGATGGGGGCTGTTCCTGTTACGTTGTCGGAAATAAAATTTAGATAGGATACAAAAACATCCAGCGGATTACGGCGAATATGAACTACTTGGGTTGTGTCCAGTTTCTGGCCACGCCAGTGTTTTACGTTGTGACCGGCATGAAGCTTGAAGAAACGGTGACCGTTGAAAGTATGTGCTTCAGAAAGCTGCTGGTTATGGAGGTCTGGAATTTGACTGGCATTATTAGCCATTATGGACCCCAGAATGACGCGTATCCACGTGTTTCCCGACTTAGGAAACGAATAAATTCCGACTAAGCTCATTGGTATTACCCCTTGGTTTTGGTGGCGTAGTTAGGCCCCATTTAGCCTTCCAGCGAAACCGGCACATCCAACCCATGCTCTTTCAAAAGAGCGTGGCGCTTGGCGGACTTGAGGTCTTCTGCGACCATTTCAACACACATTTCCTGTGCTGTGATTTCCGGCACCCAACCCAGAACCTTCTTGGCCTTGGCGGGATCGCCCAGAAGCGTTTCCACTTCTGCTGGGCGGAAATAGCGCGGATCGATTTTCATCAGCACATCGCCCACCTTCAGCGCCGGGGCATTGTCACCCTCGATGCTGGCGATGGTGGCAATCTCGTCGACACCGGTGCCGGTGAATTCCAGTTCGATGCCCAGCTCGCGTGCCGACCATGTGATGAATTCACGTACCGAATACTGAACGCCGGTGGCGATGACGAAATCTTCGGGCTCGTCCTGCTGCAGCATCATCCACTGCATGCGCACGTAGTCTTTGGCGTGGCCCCAGTCGCGCAGGGAATCAATGTTGCCCATATACAGGCACTGTTCCAGACCTTGGGCGATGTTCGCCAAACCGCGGGTAATCTTGCGGGTCACGAATGTCTCGCCGCGGCGTGGGGATTCGTGGTTAAACAAGATACCGTTGCAGGCATACATGCCGTAGGCCTCGCGGTAGTTCACCGCGATCCAATAGGCGTACATCTTGGCCACAGCATAAGGCGAGCGCGGGTGGAACGGGGTTGTTTCAGTCTGCGGAATCTCTTGCACCAGACCATAAAGCTCAGAGGTCGACGCCTGATAGAAACGGCACGTCTTCTCCATTCCAAGAAAGCGGATGGCCTCCAGAAGGCGCAGGGTGCCGATAGCATCCACATCTGCGGTATATTCGGGGGCTTCAAACGACACCGCGACGTGGGACTGCGCGCCAAGGTTATAAACCTCATCGGGCTCGACTTCGCGCAGGATGCGGGTCAGGTTCGACGTGTCGGTCAGATCGCCGTAATGCAGCGTCATTTTTGGATTGGGCTCGTGGGGATCTTGATAAATGTGATCCACACGCTGGGTGTTAAACAGCGAAGCGCGGCGCTTGATACCGTGTACTTCATATCCTTTGGCCAGCAGGAACTCTGCAAGGTAGGAACCGTCCTGCCCGGTGACACCGGTGATCAATGCTTTTTTTGTCATAGTTGCAATCCGTTGTTTAATACCTTCAGCCAGCGCAAATACCATTCAGTTAGCAACGAGCGCACGCAAGCCACATTCGGTGTCTGCCTAGCAAAGAGTGTCTTTGATCACAAGATGAGAAAACTAAAGCCCCCGACGCCAAGCGCATGGCCAGAGGTGGCGCTGCTTTTTCGACCAATTTTTAGCCTTGTTAAGATGGATCAGGGTTTCATTTAGGCTGCTAATCTCATTGGGTCGATACATTCCCGTCTTCCATGTTTGAAATGCCAGCGATCCGTAGTTCTTTGACCAGCCGGCCTTGCAATGTTCGGTTCGCGCGTTCCACGCGGCCTTTGGCCTGAGAAGAATTGGCGCAGATGATCTCGATGTTCAGTTCCGCAAGGGCGCGGCCAAACTGCGTCATGCCCGTCATGTGTTCGTTGGGCGTTGGAACCCGGAACACGGTGTGCTTGTCACTGTAGAATGCAACAGGACGACCGTGATTGAGCAGATAGCTTTCCAGGGCTTCAAAGTAACTGAAGGTGCTCTCGGATGTGACGAACCGTAGCTCCATCAACGTATTGGGGGCGTCGTCGATGAAGACGAGCAGGGTACAGGGATTACCCCGGTCCTCGAGCCAACGATGGTCAGACCCGTCGATCTGGATCAACTCGCTGAAGCATTCCCGCCGCAAGCGCGGCTGGTGAAACGTCCGGCGCTGTTTGCGCGAAAGCCAGATTCCGGCATCGGACATCCATTTGCGCGCCGTCTCGCGCGAGACCTTGAACCCGTGGTGCTCGGCCAGCATCTCTGCTGCCAAGGTCGGCCCGAAGTTTTGGTGTGAGCGATACTTCAGGTGCGACTCCTATTGCTTCTGAGGGTAGGGGGGGCGACCCATTTCCTCCAACATCTTTTCTCGGAAGACCTCGGCGGGAGTCTTCCATCCGAGGCATTTTCTGGGCGTTGCGTTGAGGCTGTCACAGATCATTTTCAATTCATGATCTGTGACAGCCGTGATGTCGCGCTTCCTTGGCAGCCATCTTCGCGCACGTCGGTTTGTGTTTTCGACCGTGCCTTTCTGCCAGGGCGAGGATGGATCGCAGAACCAGGTTTGCGTCCCGATCTCAGCCTGCAAGTGCGGCCAGCTGACGAACTCGGTGCCGCGGTCGAAGGTGATTGAACGTCGCGCGATGTGGGGCAGGTCACGCACAGCTTTCATGATCTTGCCCATGACAGATTTGGTCCGCTTGTTCGGGTTCTTCAACAGCACAGTGAACCGACTGACACGTTCGACCAGTGATGTGACGTTCGCCTGCCCAAAGCGTTGTTTGAACAAGATAAGATCAGCCTCCCAGTGACCGAACTGGCGGCGGTGTGCGACATCGTCCGGGCGGAACAAGATGCTGACATCACGGTCGAACTTAGGCTTCTGGCGCTTTCTGGCACGACGCGGTCTGCGGGCTTTGCGATGGTCGGGCAGGTACCACCATAGCTCTTTTTCCATGCCTTCCTTCGAATAGATGTAGCGGTAGATCGTTTCCTGACAAACGCGCAGTTTGGCACCTTCATAGATCATCCGGTTACCGATCTGCTCGGGCGTCCAGCCTTGCTTGATCCGTTCGGTGACGCGCTTGCAAAGGTCCGGATGGCGGATCAGCTTACGTCGCACGGACCGACGCTTATCAGTCCGCAACTGTGCAGCATTGACCGAAGTAACCTGCGTACTTCTTCGGGAAGACATCATCGGTCCAAAAGTTACGTTTGATCTCCCGGAAGATCGTCGATTTGTGGCGCTTGAGGACGCGCGCCATCTCGTGGACAGGCACCTTTGCATGCCACCAGTTCTCAATCTTACGGCGTTCTTGCAGTGATAGTTGCGTGTAAACGGCTCCCATGCCATGATCTCCCATTAGATAAGCCATTGTTTTCTAATAGGAGTCGCACTTCAGGGTAGCGCGCTCCCGGCGCTTGAGGCTGTTGCAACCAAGTTGAAATGTCACCGGGTTTGCAAAGCAGAAGTGTCACCGTGGGGCCTGGAAGCAAAGCCTGACA